>DAOOQY010000087.1:0-9838 GCA_035389025.1 Verrucomicrobiota bacterium | reverse complement strand
GACGGCTCCGGCGGCCCCCGGGAATGGGGCACGCGGCGGAAGCCTTCGCCCGTTCGCGGAGCTGTTGCAGGGTTCGAAAGTAAACCGACATGTGAACCCCTCTCCCTGTCTCCCTCTCCCCAACCCCTTTTGTATCGCTTCGCTTCCAAGGGTTGGGGAGAGGGACGGGGTGAGGGGTGTCTGGTTACTTGTGCACTTGTCAATAGGAGCCCTGCGGCTGCGCCGGTGAGTTGCGCAGCACGATCACCTTGCCACCGCTGCACGCCACGAGCTCGCGCACACCGTCGTTCTCGAAATCGACCACCATCACGCGCATCAACCCAGGGAATGGTCTTTCCCAAAGGACTGCGTCGAGACGGGAATTCAGGATGACGAGGGCGTCGTCATCGTCATCGTAGAAGGTTCGGAACACGGCAATCACCTCGGCCGCGTGGTCGCCATCCAGATCGCAGATCGCCCACGGGCGCCAGCGACCGGCCGAACGCCAGTACTCGCCTTTAGGCCTGAACCCCTTCCCAAACGCCCGCAACGAGCCGGCCATCCCGTTCCAGGTTTCGATCACCAGTTCGTCCCCGGGCTCGCCGTCCAGATTCCCCGTCACGCCGACTTCGGCGCTCTGGCGCAGCTCAAGCCGGCGACGGTCGGACCCCTGGCGCGGATCCAGCAGTCTCAAGGTGCCGACCCCTCGATTGGTCCAATCCTGCCAGCCGTGCCGGGAGGTCACCGCGACCAACTCCGGGACGCCATCGCCATTGAGGTCAGGGAGGAACACATTCGCGTCATAAAAACCAAAGTCGTTCCGCCGGAACTGCCGCCGCCAGAGCGGAGGCGGACCGGTCGCAGCGTCATAGCAGAAGACATATTCCATTCCGTCGTCGGAGCCGTCGGATCCCAGGTGCAAGTTGTTTGGACCACGCGAACCATGCAGCAGCCGGGGCCTGAGATCGTGAGGGAAAACCGCCAGGTTCGGCGCGAATGCCGTGTAGGGACCCGTCCAAGGGCCGATTTCGGTGAACCACTTTCGCCTCCAGGTCCAGGGCCGGTCAGGCGCCCCGCAGGCAATGACTTCGAGTCCTCGCCGTCCCACCGGCGAGGAAGTCTCGGCGTGGAGAACCGAGTTCACCGGCGCGACGACCTCGACGACTCCGTCGCCATCGATATCCGCCACAACTCCCGGCGCTGGAGGGGTGTCACCTTCCCCCGCGGGCGAAGACACCTGACCGATGGGTTCGCCAGAGCCGCTGAAGGCCGACACCGCCAGGTTCGTTGTGACCCTGGTCCCGGTGACAATATCCATCTTCCCGTCGGCGTTCACATCCCCGAGACAACCCAAGTTGGTTTGCCGCATGTGGTGCAGAAGTGCTCCCGCCGACGACAACACGCTGATTGCATCCCCTTGTTCGACCACGATTTCGAGCTCCGGCCCGCCTGTGACGTCGCCGACAAACGCTTCTCGAACTCCATTGGTTTCCCAGCCTACCGCGTAGTCGGCCAACCTGATGGGCCGCGTCGCGCCCGGCACGAAGCCCGAGGCCTGGAAGTCGCGGGAACCGCAAGGCCAGTCCAGCGCGTCGGCGCGGCGATACTGACGCGTGAGTTCCCGGCAGGCGGCCACTCGCTGCTTGTGCCTTTCCCGCTCGATCACCGCTGTGATCGCCAGGCCCGCAATCACGCAAACGACCGCCGCAACCGCCAGGGGGTGGCGGCGTGACCACCGGAGGGCGCGTTGCGGGAGGCGGACGGGCCGGGCCACAATCGGCTGGTCGTTCAGCCAGTGTTCGAGGTCTTGGGCCAGGGCCTCCGCCGTGGGGTAGCGCCGTTCAGGCGCCTTCTCCATCGCTTTGAGGCAGATGGTCTCCAGGTCGCGGTCCAACCGCCGGTTCAAGCTGCGCGGACGGGGAGGTTCCTGCTCGGTCACTCGGCGTAAAACCTCTTCGCGCCCCGCCCCGGCAAAAGGTGGTTGCCCCGTGGTGAGGTGGTAAAGAACGGCCCCCAGGCTGTAGATGTCCGCGGCGGCGGTCGCTTGCCGCGCCCGTCCGGCGGCCAATTCCGGCGCCATGTAATGCGGGGTTCCGACAATCGCGCCGCTCAGGGTCAACTGGTCAGACCCTTCCAGGTGTTTCGCGAGCCCGAAGTCAGTCACGTACGGCTCGCCCGCTCGGTCGATGAGGATATTCGACGGTTTGAGATCGCGGTGCAGGATGCCGCGTTGGTGGGAGTAGTGCACCGCTCTGGCTACTTTCGCCAGGAGGCGGACCGCGGTCCGCAGGTCGCCCAGGGCAGCATCAAGCTCGCCCTGGTAGGCGCACGGCGACGGAGCGGGGACGGCCCGTCCCCGTGTTTCCGATGGCCTAACGCCGGGGACGGGCCGTCCCCGCTCCAAGCGGCGGAGCTTGATGCACTGCTGCAAGTCGCCGCCGAGGCGCGTGATTTCCTTGTCCAGGCTCGTGCCCTCGATCAGCTTCATGCTGAAGTAGTGGGAGCCAGCGTCTTGTCCCACCTCGTACACCGGCACGATGTTCGGATGGTCGAGGCTGGCGGCGGCTTCCGCCTCCTTGAGGAACCGCGCGATCTGTTCCGGGCCGGCGAGTTGTCCCAGAGACAGCAGCTTCACCGCCACAGCCCGATTCAGACTGACTTGACGGGCACGGAACACAATACCCATGCCTCCACGCCCGATTTCCTCGCTCAGTTCGTAGTCTCCCACATAATGGAGGCGCATCCCGAGGCGAGCGCCAACCAACTCACAAGCCGAGCCGCCACTGACAGATGGTGTCGCGTGGCGTTCACCGTCCCCGGCCTTGGCGGCGCACTGCGAACAGATGGGAGCAGGGTCCTCCGGAACCAAGGCAGCCCCACAGCGAATGCAACGGCCTCTGCTTTTCATGGCGAGCGGAAATGTAGTAACACCGGACCGTCTAGCGTGAGTTCGTCGGCGGTCACATGGCCAACGGCAACTTGTGGCAGGAGGGAATTGGTATACATGATCTGTTCTGTCTGCCTTCACCATGCGATCACCGTCTGGTTCAACGCCGGCGCCGTCGACGGCCACCGCACGCTCCGACCGTTGTCCAGCGTCGCTTCCAGGTAGTACTCCACCATGCCGCGGCGTCGGGCGGGCAAGGCGACTCGAAATGCCTGTCGACTCACATGGGTCGCGAGCACGGACCTGAACGCGCCCTTGCCCAGAGGTCTCCAGCGCAGGTGGACCCGGCATTTCGAATCCGACAGGACAAAAGCACGGATTTCCTGCGGCTCGCCGGCAGCCACATGGGTGCATCTTGCCGATACGAAGATCCGCGACGCTCCACGGTAGGCTGTATTCACAGCCGCCTCGGCTGGCAACGGCGCTCCAAGAAGGCCCTCGATGGCGGCATCCTGGGAGCAGATGATCCGTTGCCGCGAACCGCTCTCGATGCTCGAGATGGTCCCGACTTCTCCGGGCGACCTGGCGCAATCCACAAATGCGCCGATCAAGTCTTCATAGCTGCGCGCCAGTTCCAGTCGAAGGGGCAGAACCTGTTGCCGAGCCGCTGCCCGCCTCTTGTCTGGCTCCTGAATCCCGCTGACATCCTTCACCCTCGCCCCCAGGCGGGCCGCAAGGACCCAGGTGCGGACACGCAGTTGCGAGGCCCGAATGAAGTTCAGCCAATAATCGAATCGCTCGAGATTCCCGGCGCCCTGGACCCGGGGCCGCACGGTCTCGAGTTGACGCAGCGGTCCGAACAGTTCGGAGATCTGCGCGTCGGTCGTTTGGGCCGCGGCGTCAATCAAGGCGTTTATGCGCAGGTGTGAGCCGTCCAGGCGTTGAAGGATTCGGCCGGCCTCGGTTCCGGCATCGCCGCCAAAACGGCTCCTCCCCCACTCCGCCCAGAAACTGTCCATGTCGAAGGCTCTTCCGCCTGAAGGAACGCCGGTGGTGCGGGCTTTTCCCGGCCTTTGAAAGTCCCAGCCCGCCTGGACCAGGGCCGCGATATTTGGCTCGATCGCCGCCGTGCGCCAGTGGATGGCCATCATGCCATCACAACCGTAGCGGAAGGCCTCATCGGAGTTTAGGAACATGCGCTCCGCCCAGAGCTGGAGGTCCCAGCAGGTGCAACAATGCGCGCCCGCTGTGCCGTCGTCCTCGGCCCAGCCGATGACCCATTTGGGCCGACCGGTCATGGCGCCGAAGTACTTCTCGACAGGGTCGCGCCCCAAGCCGGTGTTGATCGCGGAGGCGGCCCAGGCCTTGGGCGTCCGCAAATCCATCCAGGACTCATCGTCGCGTGTGCCCAGGCGCCAACCGCTGGTGGCAAACGCAAACGGGACTTTCACCGCATCGGCAGCCGCCTCGATCAGGCCCAAGTCGCGCTCGACGTTCGCACGGGTGGTGATCTCCCAGTCCCGGCAGCCAGGTTCCGCTCCCAGCCAGATCTCCGGCGTCCATAGCCAGTAGAAATCGACCGGGATTTTGCGTCTGAGCCGAAGGAACGTTCCTTCATACAAACGCTGGATCACGGCGGGATCGTCTGGTTTCAGGCCCCGCGACTCCAGGCGCGCCGCCAGCGCACTTGGCACGCCCAGCGGGATTTCGGTTCCCAGGCAGGTCTTGATGCCGAGCCGCCGCGCATGGTGGAAGGCCTTTTGCTGGAACTCGCCGTAGCGGTTGAACATGGACGCGCAGGCGGCCTCGTTCGTGGGCCATTCCAGACAATCGAGCATGTAATCGGGACCGTAGTCGTCCTGGTCGAAGAGCAGGCCGGCCCCGGAGGCATAGCGACTGGTTGGAAAAGGAGTCACCGCCCACCCCGCCCGAGTGGTGACCACGCCGGCCTTGTATCCAAACCGCACATTCCCCCTCTCATCCACATCCTCGGGCAGACCAATCCAAACATTGGCCTCGGGACCGGCCGCCGGATTCCAGCTTGGGTACGTGTGCAGCCCCAGGAAGTTCATCCGCAGCTTGGCCATTTGCGAAAAGACGGCCCTGTAATCCTCGAGGTTCCACCAGTCCGGCCCGACGGAGAAATCATGAAAAGGCTGCAGCCCGCGCAAGGCGAAACGAGGCTTGCCGGTCTCGTCCAACTCCGGCCAGGGGTCAGTGAAGGGCTCGTCCGGCACGATGTCGCCATCCAGCCCAAACGCGACGCCCAGCGTCTCGGCGAACCGGTACGCGCCATACAAAGTGCCGAGTTCGTCCCCGCCGATGATCCACCACGACTTCTCGCCCGCGACGGTGGCGGTTTTCAACGTGAACTCGTGCGGTCCCAGGTCCCGGCCGAGTTCTCCGGAGAAGCCGGCATTCCTAACGGCCACGGCGAGTCCCTCGCCGCCAGTCGCACGTCTTCGCACCGGCAGCAGAGCTCCCGTCCGCAGATAGACATAGCGTCGGACTTCGCTCGCGGCCAGCCACTCCCGCTCCGAAGCCTCCTGCCGAATGACGATCAGTTTTGGCACCCGCCGCGCGGTGTCGTGTCCGGGCGCCTGGGCACCCGCCAATGGCTCTGCCTCAACATGCAAGAGGAATGTGAACAGGCCTCCTGCGATCCCAAACAGTGCTGCCAAGGTGTACATCGGATACGATTCCTAATGTTCTGTATCGCATGCCTCAGGCGGCCCTTCTCACCTTCAAGTGGTATTCGCTGGTCAATTGGCCGAGCATCATGGTCGCGATGGCGCAGGACATACCCAGATTGCCCACGCCCAGAGGTCTGCCGGTCACCGAGTGGGAATCTCGCCGATCAACGGCATCCAACTGCCAATGGTCCCAATCCGGATCTTCTTCACGGAAATCGGTTTCTCAATGACCGTCATGCTCGAAAACTACCCCTGTGCCGCCTGTTCGCTCAAGTTCATTTGTCGGGCTGGTTCCACACCACCGCGCGGAATCTCGCACCGAAGTCCGTCCGATCCGAATCTCGCCGCCCTGCCTGCGAGGATGAAGCCGCCGTCATGTACCAATCGCTCTCCGCGTGCCCTCACGCAGCCGACTACCGGCATTTCACTGGCAGCGTCAAAGAAACGTCCGGTTTGCAGGCGTCTGGAGCGGAGCGTAAGCTCGATCGCATGAGCGCGGTTTCCCATTCCGGAGCTGGCCGGCTGCCTCCCTGGAGAGTGCTGCTGCTGACGGCGTGGCTGTGGAGCGGTGGTGGGCCGGCTCAGGGCCAGGTCATCGCCCCGCCGCCGGCAGACTCCAGCCCGACTCGCGAGACGAACAGCCCGCCCTGGCTGCAAGCTCTGCCGCCGGAGCCTCACGCTTGGGGCAAGGTCCGTGGCGACTTCCACGACTCGAACGCCCCGCCGCAGGTGCTCACGCTGCAAAGCTCCGCTGACCTGATCGCCTGGCGCGAAACCGCGGTGCTGCTGCACGCCCCGTTTGAGTACGTGGACACGACGGCTTCGAGGCAGGGGGCGCGATTTTACCGGCTCATGCTGTCCCCGCGCACGAGCACCAACGACTGGGCCAATCAACTGGTCTTCCCGGGCGACCCGCTGTTCAACACTTCGCCTTGTTCGGCATCGCAGCCGCTGGCTTGGGCCAAGTTCGCCTTGCTGCTGGGCGAGACGCCTCGCGTGTATTTCCAGGACAGCCGCGCCCACCTCTTGCACTACGATTTCGCGACGCGCCGGCTAACACCGTTTCTTGGCCTGACGCCGGAGCAGTTCAACGCGGTGGCGCTGCGGACCAATGGCCAGCAAGTCGTACTGGGCACCGTTCTTTGCCCACAACCCACGCTGGCCTCGCCGTTCACCATTGGGGCGGCCTGGGGGCGGGAATATGCCGTTCAGTTCTCGGGCGAGGACTTGTATTCGCCCGAGCAAATCAGCGGCTGGTTCGAGCGGGTGAAGGCCGCGGTGGCTGCGCCGGCGGAAACGCTCGTGTTCTACCTGCCGACCTTTGAACAGGCCGAGCACACCCGGCGCCGCGAGGCCTATTTCGCCGCGCGCGGGATTCCACTGGCGACGCTCGACCGCTGGTCGGGCCAGCAGACCACCGTCTATGCAACAGGTTGGGCCGTGGGGCGTCTTGTGTTTGTGCCGGCGATGGAGATAGACGCCGCCTACGCCGACGGACGGCTGCGGCCTGACGACATTCTGCTGACCGACGGGGTGCCGGCAGAGGTGCCCTTTGTGGCCGGCCTTCTGTCGCTGACGCCGGCCACCCCCAGTTCGCACGTCGCCATTCTGGCGCAAAACTACGGCGTCCCCTTCCTTTACCTGGCCGACCCAGCCGAGCGGCAACGCGTGCCGACCTTGGCCGGACGCGACGTCGCGGTGCGCACGGGCGACAACCGGGTGCTCGCGCTGGACGGCGCGCTCGATGCGATGCAGCGCGCCCAACTGGCCGCCCTCAAGACGCCGAGCCTCCAACTCGCGCGCAAGGAACGCTACGGAGCGTACGTGGCGGATGGCACCGGCCTCACCCCGGCGGACCTCCGGTTCTTCGGAGGCAAGGCAGCCCACTTCGGACTGCTCCGCCGCGTCATCCCGGAATTCTCGCCCGACGCCCTGGCGTTCAGCTTCGATTTGTGGGACGACTTCCTCGACCAGACCCTGCCCGGCGGCCAGAGCTTGCGCGTCGCCATCCAGACGCGCCTGAGCGGCTTCCGCCATCCGCCCGACGTCACAGCAGTGCGCGCCAGTCTGGCAGCGGTGCGGGACCTCATCACCCGCGCGGCGCGATTCAGCCCCGCCCAACAGCAGGCCATCCTGAGCAGTCTGGCGGGGTTCGAGCCGCTGCGCAAAACCCGCTTCCGCAGTTCCACCAACCTGGAAGACACCGAGAGCTTCACCGGCGCGGGCCTCTACGACAGTTTCAGCGGCTGCCTGGCAGACGACCTGGACGGCGAGGACTACGGGCCGTGCCGCTGCGACGCCACTGAACCGAAGGAACGCGGCGTGCTTCGTGCCATGCAGAAGGTCTATGCCAGCTTTTACAACGACAACGCCTTTCTCGAACGCCTGCGGTTAGGCGTGGACGAAGCGCAAGTCGGCATGGGCCTGTTAGTGCACGACTCGACCCCCGACGAAACCGAACTGGCCAACGGCGTGGCCACGCTCACCGCCCAACTGACCCCGATGGGCTGGAGTGTGCGGGGCTCCCTCGTCACCCAACCCGGCGCCGCTTCCGTGACAAACCCCAATGACAACGCCACACCGGAAACGGTGGAGTTCTACCGGTGGTTGAGCCTCACCAACGTCGCGCTCAAGCAAAGCTCGGCCTTGCTGCCCTGGGGCGCTTACGCCATGACTTGGCCTGATGATTACCAACAACTGGCAGGCTTGGTCGCCACGGTCGCGGCCGGCTACGGCCTCGAAGACACGAATAAGACCCTGTTCGAACTCGCGCTTGAATACAAAAAGCTCGTGCCGAACCGGCTCTACGTGAAGCAGGTACGCGAACTGCCGCGGCCCGACGCGGCGGAGCAGCGCCCGGTCTTCCTGCTGAGCGAACCAACCGAGTGGCTGGTCGCACCGGGCCGTGACGTGCTGGTGGTAGGCGACCCGATGCCCGGCGGAAGCGGCCTGCTGGCCATGCACCGGCTGAAGTCGAAGTGGCAACTGGCAACGATGAACCTGCTCTTGCACCCGACCAACCTCGCCGCGTCGGTCTATCGCACAGGCTGGGTCGAGTTCGCCGACGGCCCGCATCCGCGCGTGCTGGCCGGGCCGCCTGCGGCTTGGCCAGAAGCCGCGTTCGCAACCAATGCATCCTCCGACCCGAGCCGCATCATTACTCTGGACCGATGGGCCGCGGGCGAGGGCGCGGACCGCCGGGAATTCACGCTTTTCACGGAGTTGACGGCGACGGTGCCGGCTGGGCAGAGCCAATGGCGCACCTTGGGCGACGCGTCGCTGGCCGTGAGCGTGAACTACGCCGCGCCGGTGCCCATGCTGCAACCGGCCGGACTCTTCCTCATCCCGGGGCTGCCCGAAGGTCCCTGCTTCACGACCAACGAATCGGTGGTGCTGTTCCGCGCGCCAGAGCCGCTGACAAATCTCTTCGGCTTTCGGGCAGACCCTTCCCCGTCGGACTGGCGCACCCTGACCACCGGTCCCGTCTCAATCGCCACGACGCTGAGTTGGATTGCATGCTCGGCGCCGCCGGCGTTTTCCATGGACCCGTGCAATCCGCTTTCGTACACCACGAGCTGGCAATACGCCTACGTGGGCGGCGCGGGCGAATCGCGGGTGGAGGGCTTGTTGAGCCAGCCGTTGGTCCTGCGGAGTTACCCCGCGCAGACGCTCTGGGTCCACGGCCGAACCGGACATCAACACATCGAAGAGTTGATCCTGGATCCGTGGCTCGATCCGGACCTGGCGGATAGCGTGAAGGCAGAGCTGACCGCTGCGAACATCCGGTTGCTCCACTACCATTCCTACCAGTTCGGCGCGTCTGACCAGACCGTCACCGTGTTGGGTCTGGACAACACGGTTCGGACACTGACGAATCCTTGAGTTTCCAGCCTGCATAGCAGTCATCCTGGGAGGTCTGACCGCCTGGGGTGCGCTGACAGGGTGTGCGGGTTTCCACCAGCGGTGTATGCCGAACTTCGTCCTGCACGAGCTGGCGCATGCGTATCACCACCGCGTCTTGCGCTTCGACGAGACCACCGAGGCGTTTATCTCCACCAACGACTTCTACCCGTTCACCCGCGAGGAACTGAAACGGCACGATCCGGGTCAGAAGGGTGAAGTGGAGCTTCATCTGGTTTCCGTGCCTGTTTCATTTTCGCGTGGTTCGCGCGGTTCGCGGTTGAAAAGTTGCGTCTTCCGCTTCGAGTCGGATGCAGCCAGCCACGGAAATAGGCTGACGTGCTGGGTGGCAGCCAGTTGCAGCCCAATCGGTGGCGGA
>DAOOQY010000086.1:0-9850 GCA_035389025.1 Verrucomicrobiota bacterium | reverse complement strand
GCGCCAGTTCGAACGCGCGGAAGCTCTCGAAGCTCGACCCCGGCGCGATCACCTGATCCGGCCCCAGCGGGGGACGGCATTCGAGAAGACAGGGCGTCAGCCGGCTGTAATTCACCTGCGAACTGTAGAGCGGGTCCGGCACCCAGAACACGCCCGCGCTGTGGTTCGGCCCGGACATGCCGCCAAACGTGTAGTCCGTTTCGACCATCAGATGGGGCAATTGCCAGGTCGGCGAATCGTCCACTATCGACTCGGGCTCGACCGCCGCGAGGATTTCGCTGATGAACCGGTTCAGGCGGACGGGTTGATCCGAGGCATTTCGGACGACGATCCATTTGCTCAGGAGGGGGATGCCGTCGAACAACTCGTAATGGACGTCGATCGCCACCGCGGAGCTGTTTGGCGCGACGAATTCGAGGGTCAGAGAGACGCCGGGGGCGGGCCAGAGCGAATCCTGGGGCATCCATTCGAGCCGCTTTTTCCATGGAAACCGTTCTTTGGTTTGCCCGGTTGTGAAGCGGGTGAAGCGGAACGCCCCCGGCTGCGCTTCGAGTGTGTCAACCCAGGCGGCGTCCAGGTAGTTGTGCACGGGCTGGCCGGTGAGGCCGCCGACGTCGTAGGCCGTCCCGTCGATCTCGACCTGCGCCTCGGGGCGCACCGACCGGATCATGCTCTCGCCTGTCATCAGATTGTCATAGGCAATGGTGGCCGCATTGGGAGCGATCCGGATGACCCGCCGCACCAGGCCGTTTTCCAGTGCGACATCGCGTCCGTCCGCGCTGACCCTGACCTGGGCCTTGAACGGAGACGGGTCGAGAAGCCAGTCCGGAGTCGCCGCGCCGAGGTTCGGGGCGGCAAGCAGGGCCAGGAGTCCGAGGGAGAGTCCGAGGATGCGAGACTGCTGGGATCGATGATTCATGGCGTTGTGTCTTCGAGGATTTCGCGGTTTTCGTTGCGGCTTCGCTGCACGGCGCCCGCCATCCTTCCACAGCCGTCGGACTCTGGCCAGCGTGGTTGCTGGTTGGGAGTTGAGAGTTGAGGGTTATGCGTTGAGCGTCGGACGTTACTGGTTCACGGGTCTCGATGCGCATGAAGCCATTGAATGTCAGCGCTCCCAAAGCCGCCCGGTATGCGGTCATGCTCTATTCGGAGCCAAGATGGACGAAGGACTTGGACCTTTGGATCGCGCTGGATCCACCCAATGCCAGGGCGATCTTCGGCGCTTTGCGGGAGTTCGGGGCTCCCCTTGCCGGCCTGACGGAGCAGGATTTCTCGGCCCCGGGCTGCTTCTACCAGAATCGCACGAATCACACGAATGGCCGAGACGGGCTCTGGCGTCTCCGTTGACAATCGGACATCATCGGCCCGGGGTGCCTGAGCCGAGGCGTTCGGCGTTGCGGCCTACCTGTGTTCCGCACTGAATCGGTGTGGGGGCTGTCTGCGCCCTGAATCGGTGAGGGGCTTCACACAAGATCATCGCCGACTCGTCCCGCGGCCGCGCAAAAATGGGAATTGATTCCCGGACCGGCCCTGGACGACACTATTCGAGTTCTGGTTGATCTGTTCGAGCCGCGTCATCGGGCGCATGCATGCGCCGATGCCGGTTCTGGGGCCGGACGGGCGTCCGGTTCATGCGGTTGAGTCGGGAGAATGCATTATGAAACGACGCGATTTCCTCACGGCTTCGGCTCTCGCCGGAGTGGCCACAGTGTGCGGCGCGCAGCGTGTGGCGGCACAGGGGCAAGCGGTTCGAGACAGTTGGATGCCCAAACTCACCCCGCCGGAGAAGCCGTCCGAGTTGAATCTCTGCCTTCAGTGGTGGGCCATTCCCGGGAACGAGATGAACGAGAAGCTCGACTTCCTCGAAGCGAACGGGTTTGCCGCAATCGAGATTCCGTCGGGCGACTGGCCGATCAAGAACGCCGACGCCCTGATACAGGCCCTCAAAGGGCGCAAGCTGTTTCTGTCTACGGCGTGCGGCCCGAGCGATTTCTCGTATGCCGAGCCGGAGAAGCGCGAGGCCGAGGTGCAGAAGTTCCTGCCGGTGATCGAGGCGCTGGGCAGGATGAAGTCGGTCGGCCTGATCATCTGCCCCGCGCGCGACAAGCTCAGCGAGCCGGGGCGTCTGAGCGCCAAGGAACTGCGGAAGGATTTCGTCGAGAACACCGGCAAACGTCTCGCCCAACACGCGGCCAAGCACGGCACATCGATCGTCCTCGAACCACTCCGCCGTTATGAGACGCCGTTCTTGCGCCAAGTGGCCGACGGCGCGCGGATCGCGGCCGACATCGGCCCCGGCGCGACCGTGATGGGCGACTTCTGGCACATGGGACTCGAGGAGACGAGCTTCATGGGGGCGTTCATCTGCGCGGGAAGTCTGCTGACGCATGTGCATATCGCGGGCCTCAAGGAGCGCATCATCCCGGGCGTGCACCCCGATGCGGATCAGTACGTGGACGGGTTCAAGGGGCTCAAGCTCCTTGGCTACCGCGGCGCCGTCAGCTTCGAGGGCGGCTGGCCCAAGAATCCGGCGGATGCGAAGAAGGAGATTCCGGAGGAAGAGAAGATCAGGCTGATTCGCAACATGGTGAAGCTGCTGCGCGAGCAGTGGGCAATGGCCTGAAGACGCGAGTGCTGCTGGCCCGGATCAGGATCAGCGGGGAGCCTGCGATCGATCCGGGCCAGAAATGCAGCCACGGATGGCACGGATGGACAGAAAGAGCCACGGATGGACACGGACAAACACGGATGAACAGGAAAACCGAGGATTTATCGATTCCGTGACCGCGCGGCTCGCCTCATGGCGAGAGCGCGTTCTTTTTTGAGGACGGATTGGGCTCGTGGATGGGAAACGTTCAACGTTCAACGTTCAACGCTCAACACTCACCATTCAACGCGCAACGCTCAAAGTCCAGCGGGTTGGGTGTTCACGCTTGGTTGTGCCATGAGATTCCTTCATACCGCGGACTGGCAGATGGGCATGCGTGCCGAGTCGGTGGGCAAGGTGGCGGAACGTGTGCGGGAGGCGCGGTTGGCCGCGGCCCGGCGGGTGGTCCAAGGCGCGTGCGACCACAAGGCCGAGATGCTGTTGCTGGCGGGCGATGTCTTCGAGGACAACGCGGTGGACCGCGTGTTGGTGCGCAAGGTTGGCGAGATTCTGCGCTGTTTCCCGGGGCCGGTTTACATCATCCCCGGAAACCACGATCCCCTGAGCCCGGGCGCGGTGTGGGAGCATCCGGTCTGGAAGGAGGCGGACAACCTCAGAGTCTGCACGAGGAGCGAACCGATCGAGTTGGACAGTTGCGTGCTGTTTCCGTGTCCGCTGTGCGAGAAATACTCGAGCAGGAATCCGACCTCCTGGATCAAGGCCCACGACGCGTCCAAACCGGCCATCGGCTTGGCGCATGGCAATGTCGAGGGCATTGCCAGCGGCGAGCCCGATTACCCGATTCCCCGCGATGCCGCGACGCGATGCGGTCTGGACTATCTCGCGCTGGGGCACTGGCATTCATTCGCCCGCTACGACGATCCGCCGGGCGAGTGCCGGATGGCGTATTCCGGCACCCACGAGACAACCAAGTTCGGCGAACGCGACAGCGGCAGCGCGCTCGTGGTCGAGATTCAGCGTCGGGGCGCGGCGCCCACGCTGATCCCGATCCGCACCGGCGGCCTCGAGTGGCGCACCATCGAGCATTCGGTGGCGCAGCCCTCCTCGATCGGGTCGCTGGTCCAGCAATTGACCGGGATCGCCGAGCCGGCGTCAACCTTGGTCCGCGTGCGTCTGGATGGACTGCTTTTTCCCGAGGATCGGGATGCGCTGAAGCGGCTCGATGAAATCCTGACATCCCGTTTTCTGTTTGGCGTTCTGGATGCCACGGGGTTGACTCCGGCGCCCGACGGGGAGGGGTGGATCGAGTCGTTGCCGGCAGGGCCGTTCCGGGACGCCGCGCGGAAACTGCGCGCGCTGGCATCGAACGCTTCCGATCCGGGTCAGCGGGCCGTGGCATCGCAAGCGCTCCTGCAACTGTTCGACCTCTGCGAGAGGAGCCGCTCATGATCCTCCACAGCCTGCGTGTCGCGCATTGGCGGAACCTGATCGAGCCGGTCGAGATCGGCCCCTTCGCCGAGGGCCTCAATGTCATCCATGCCCCGAATGGAACCGGCAAGTCGTCCCTGTTCGAGGCGATGCGATGCGCCCTGTTCGACGCGCACACCGTCACAGGCAAAGACATCGAGGCCGTCCGCCCCTGGGGCCGTTCCCTGGCGCCCCAGGCCGCAGTCGAGTTCTCGCAAACAGGAGTTCGGTACCGTATCGAGAAGACCTTCCTGGACGGCGCCTCGGCGCGGCTGCTCCGATTCGAGGAAGGCCGGTTTGTGCCGATTGCCGACGGACGAAACGCGGACTCGATGTTGCGCGAGATTCTCGATGCGGCGGATGCGCCGGGTCGCGGCCTGTCGAAGCAGGAACACTGGGGCCTGGCCCAGGTGCTTTGGGCACCGCAAGGCACCCTGAAACTCGACTCCCTGTCGTCGAGCGTCTCCGAAAGCCTCCGCGCCGCTCTGGGTGTCCAGTTGACCGGTGAAAAGGGGACGCGCCTCGATGGGCTGCTTGAGGACGAGTACCTGGCTTTCTTCACCAGGGGCGGCAAGCTGCGCACGGGCAAGGACGCCGCGCCGATCCTGGCATTGGAACTCGAGTGCGCCGAAGTGAATCGAGAGCGGCAGCGGCTCATCGAACAGAAGCAGAGTTTCGAGGAGGCCGCGCGTGCGGTCGAGGATGCCCGTCAGAGGCGGGCCCAGGCCAGGAGGGACGCCGACAGTCTCGCCGCGCCGCTGGCTGAGACGCGCCGGTTGGCGGAGTCCTTTCAACGCCTGCAGAGCGATCTCAAGAGCAAGCGCCAGGCGGAACAAGCCGCCAAGGAACGGTACGAGTCCATCGGCCGGACGATCGAGTTGATCGCCAACGCGCGGCAGGAGATCGCCCGGATCAAGGCGCAAATCGAGCGGGACGAGCCGTTGCTCAGGGATGTGGCCGTCGAGTTGAAGACAACCGCCGAGCGTGCCGACGAGTGCCGCCGCAGGCGCGATGACGCGCGCGCCCGACGCGAGTCTCTCAAAGCGCTTGCGGCCGAAATCGAAGACGCCCGGGAGTTTCTCACCGACACCAAGGCCCGGCAGATTCTGTCAACCAGGCTGGACAAGCTGCGACATCTCGAGACTGCTCTGGCGGCGTTGAGGCAGGCGCGCGCCCGGTTGGTGGCGCCGGACGACAAGACAATTCGCGAGGTCAGAAGAACCCTTGCCACCCGGGAGAAGGCTGAAACCAAGCTCCAGGCGTCGCTCATTCGTCTGACGATTCGTCCGCTGCGCGACGCCATCGCGACCAGGAAATCACCCAAGGAAACAAAGACCGTTTGCGCGGGTGAAGACGCGACATTCGCCGGCTCGCCCGAGGTCAGTCTCGAGGTCGACGGCTTCGGCCGGATCATCGCGGCCGGGCCCGAGATGGACGTCGAGGCACTGCGTGAGGAAGTGGCTGTTGCCGAGAACAGGGTGGCGAAGCTGACGCAAGCGTATGGCACCCAGGACGCCGACCGTCTCCAACTTCTCCGCGACCAGGCCAAGGACCTCGACCAAAGGCTCGCCGCCCTGAACGGTCAAGTCGGGGAACTCGTCGGGGACGAGACCCCGGAGAATCTGCAGTGTCAGTTGGCCGAACTCGATGCCCGCATTCTCGAGCGAACGGGGCGGTTCCCCGCCTGGCAGACCCAGCCGCCCGCGCTGAGCGGATTGCAGTCGGCTCTCGATGAGCGGAGCAGGGAGATCGAGGCCGCCGTGGGGCAGGCTGAAGATGCCTTCGAACGCGCTCGAGCCGGGAATCTAGCGGTCGAGAAACGCCATGCCGAAACCGAAGCCGGACTCAACAACGCGCGCCTGAACCTCGAAGCCGCCAACAGACGACTCGACGATCTGAGCAAGGACGCCTTGCCCGACACTGCCCGTCAGGAGGCTCGGAAGGAGGCGCTGATGGCTTGGGAGGTTGCTCGGGCGCAAGCCGGCGAGTGCGAAGCGAAGCTGGCGGAGATCGGCGACGACCCTGGCAAGTCCGTCGAAAAACTCGAGCGCCAGTTTCAGACGCATCAGGTTGCCGAAGCCGCCGCTCGAGACGACGAGAACAAGGCCGAAGGACGCGTGCAGACGCTGGCCGCCGAGGGCGCCTACTCCAAGCTGGCGGCTTGCGACGAGAAACGGGCCGATCTCGAGGCCGGGATTCGACGGGAGAAGCTCCGCATGGACGCTCTGCGGCTGCTGCACGACACTGTGGCGTCGTGCAAGGCCGCCGCCGTCGCCGCCGTGGCGGGCCCCGTCGAGCGCGCTGCCAGCCGGATGCTCGCGCGTGTTGCCGGACCGCGCCTGGGGACGCTGCGTCTGACCGACCAGTTTGTCCCGGCCGGCGTTCAACCTGAATCCCTGACTGAGTCGGTTGGACTCGAGAACCTCTCGGGCGGCGAGGAGGAGCAACTCTTTCTGGTCGCTCGACTTGCGCTTGGCGAAGTTCTTGCCAAGCATGAGCGCCAGTTGGTCGCTCTCGATGACGTGTTGAATGCGACCGATACCGGGCGTTTTGCGCGTCTGCTGGTCCTGCTCGAAGAGGCCTCGATCAGGCTCCAGATTGTCGTCCTCACCTGTCATCCGGAGCGTTACAGGGCGCTCGAACAGGCAACGTTCTTCGACCTCGTTCGAGCGGGGCGCCCAGCAGACTGACCGCAATCCAACCCGGACCGGGTCCGCCCGCACCCGGCTGAATCGCGGGTTGTCGCGCATCCTCGGTCTGCGTAGCATCGAGCCATGAATCTGCGACTGGCCGCGTGCGGGGCATTGATGTGTGTCCTGGGGATGACTGACGCCGGCCTTGGGCCCGCTCAGGCCGCCGATGCGGTGCCGGGAGCACCGCACCGTGAATCCCTGCGCAATGTGTTCGGCACGTACAACGCCGCGCCCCGTCGTGCGGATGGGCGGGTGGACCTGGCGTTTCTGCTCGAAGACCTGAGTGCGATCGGCGCGAACACCTACAACTGGCTGATCTGGCACGCGGCCACGGATTGGGACGATCTGAAGGCGTTCCTGCCTCAGGCGCGCGAGCGCAGGATCCGGGTCTGGGTGACGCTTGTTCCGCCGTCGGAATCTCCGCCGCACGCGAAGAACTACTCGGAGCCCTTCCGGCTCGACTACGAGCGGTGGGGCACCGAGATCGCCACGCTGAGCGTTCAGCATCCGAACCTGGTTGCGTGGAGCGTGGATGACTTCGTCCATAATCCAAAAACACTGAGTCCGGATCGGGTCAGGCGGATTGTGTCCGATGCCCGGGCCATCAATCCCAGGCTGGCGTTCATTCCCTGTTGCTATTATCGCCAGCTCACGTCCGCTTATGCCGAACAACACCGCGACCTCTTTGACGGCATCCTGTTTCCCTACCGGAACGAATCGGTCCAGGCGAACCTGACGGATGCAGGCGCCGTCGGCTCGGAGGTGGCTCGAATCCGGCAGCTTTTTGGGGGCAGCGTGCCTGTCTATATCGATGTGTACGCCACGGCGCATTCGAGGCTCGGGGACTCGACGCCCGAGTATGTGCGGGACGTGATGGCGCGAGCGCGCGAATGCGCCGACGGGGTGCTGATCTACTGCCACCAGAAGGAATCGAAGAACCCCGAGAAGTATCGAGTCATCAAGGAGCTGTTTGGTCGGTGGTCGGATTCGGGCGCGCCTTGACTGAACAAGGCCGCAAGACGAAGCGTGCGAGAAGCGAGCCCTGCTCTCGGGTTCGCTGGAAGCCACGTTCTCTTTGCTCGGGAAATGGATCGGGAAATGCGATTCACGCGACCTTTCGGCGTATGAGGGTTCCGTCGGATTCGAGGCGGTCTTCGCGGATGAGTCCGTTGATGATCGATCGAGCTACGGTCTCAATGGTTTGGCCGGTGCGGGCGTAGCCGATGCGGCGGGCGAAGGCGCGGATGGCATCGTCGCGTTCGGTCCAGGTGCGGCCGACGGCAGCGAGGAAATCCTCCTTCAGCGATCCAAGGCCACCAGCCGTCGCAGGCCGCGATGGTAGAAAAGGAGGTCAAGGTAATGGTCATCCTGGTCCACGGAAATCCGTTTCTGGCGGGCGACGAAGGTGAAGCCAACACCCAATTCCAAGATGAATGACTCCATCTCGCGCATGATGGCGTCTTCGAGGTCCTTTTCGAGGAAACGATCTTTGAGGCCCAGGAAATCCAGGAAATACGGATCCCGGAAGACGAGGTCCGGCGTTAACTTGTCTTCTTCCCGAAGCGCCTTCAACTCGATCTCGGCCAGCTTGGCCGGCTTGCGTGACAGGGCGGTCCGCTCGAACAGCATGCTGCCAATCTTCTTGGCCAGCGTGCGAGTGTTCCAGTTTTCGATACGGCACATCTGCGCGTAGAAATCGCGCTTGAGCGGATCCTGGATGGGGAGCAACTGGATGAAATGGGTCCAGGTCAATTGTCGCATCAGTGATGCGACAATCTTGAGGTCGGGGAAGACGCTGGCAAACTGGATCATACGGCGGAGGGATTTCGTGGAGAAACCGCGGCCAAACTCCTGCTCCAATTGTCTCCCCAGCGCGGAGACAATCTTCTCGCCGTACTCCGCCCTCTTTTCTCTAAGAATGTCACGCCGGATAGCGTTTCGAATCAGTTGGCGGTTTCCGGGCACCCCGGAGCAGACAGAGCTGGGTGCGGGCGGACGCGGCGAGCCGAGGACTTGCGGGCAGATTGCGTGTTGGTGGCGCATGGATTGGCCGCGGTGCGTCATTCGCTGGCGCCCTTCAACCGGAAGTGGCGCTTGAGCGCGTTGAGGTGGGTGAACGGCAGGAGTTTTTCGTATTGGAGCCGCCCCACGACGATGCCGGGGGCGATGCCCAGTTCGGCAGCGAAGCGTTTGACCGTTTCGGTCGTAAACGGACGTTGTTTGCGGAATTGAGCGAAGGCGGTCTTCGGGATCAAGAAGTCCGAGGCGAACGTGTCGGCCTCTTGCTCTTTGCGCCTGGCCTCGTCGTCAGCCGTGCCGTCTGGGGCCTCGATGAAGACCTCGCGTTTGCCGTGCTTGAGGATGTGAGCAGCTTCGTGAAAGAAGGCAAACCAGAGGAAATCATCGGTCTTGCCGCGCAAACTGAGTTGGAGGAGGGCCTTTTGAGGGGTAAGCCAGCGGGTAGCCCCGTGGACACGGGTGGCCGGGAGTTCGGGGACAAAAACGAAGGCGACACCGGAAACCCGAGAGAGTTCCGCAGCCTGGGGCGCGAATACGTGAGGCTCGGTTCGGGTGAGCTTGCGGATTTCCATGAGCGACTGGATGAAGCGGTCCTGGTCGTAGGGCTCCGTTCGGACTTGCTGGGCGAGCCGTTCGCCCAGGCGGAGCCATGCGGCCACTGCCATGGGGTTGGCCTCGAAGGCGGTGGACTTGCGGAAGGCCACCGCCGGGGCGGTCCAGATGCTCTCCCATTCCTTCCTGCCGGCGACGCCAAAGAAGTTGAGGAGGGCACGAATCTGCTCGGCGGGCGAGCCGGACGCAGGGATGTGGCCCAACTTGATGAGAGCACGCAGCGGGAAGCGATCGAGCCAGGCCGAGTCAAGGGCTAAATCGCGATCCTCGGCGAGCCGGGCGGCGGCGGCCTCGTAATTGCGTTGAGCGGAGTTCCAGAAGTTGGCGGGAACGCCCGTGGCGCGCTCAAGCTGAAGGGCGGTTTCGGCGGTGATGGCCTTCTTGCCCTGGACGAGTTCGCTGATCATCTGGAGGGGCCGGCCCATGCGCTGGGCCAGCTCGTACTCGCGCC
>DAOOQY010000085.1:0-9859 GCA_035389025.1 Verrucomicrobiota bacterium | reverse complement strand
CCTTCGCGCCGCCTCCGGCCGTGCTGGCGCAGAATGCGCTCACGGTGTCCATCGCACGCACGGCCGCTTTGGTCATCGGCAGCCGGGCCGGCCACCGGTCGTCTCCGGTCCGCAGGAACTTGTCCCATGTATAGGCGACCAGATCATCCTCGACCCGCTCGCGTCCGTCCTGTCCGAAGACGAGCGGTTGGTTGGGCACCATGCGCAGTTCGGCGGTCATCGAGCGGGTTTGCCGTGCCATCTGGATCAGTGCGTCGGACGGTTTGGGCAGTCCTTTGTCCTTGTTGTTGCCGCCGCCGATCATCAGCAGAGCAGTCGAGTGTTCGAGAGCATCGGGCCGCGCAACGACCAGCCAATGGCGCCAAAGGGGGCGATCGACCTCGTTGGTCGTCAGCCACGATTGGGAGGTCAGATCGATGATCGTGACTGTGACGCCATCCGTCCGGGCGTTTGTGACCGCCTGCCACGCGTAGGCTCGATCGGGCGCGGCGACGTAGCGATCCAGCGGCGTTTCGAGCGATCGGCTGTGGCCGGCCGAAGCCGGGACCGGTTTGGCGCCGGCGCACCCGGCAACCAGGCCGATCAGCATCAGAGCGGCGGCGCCCTCGCGCACGAAGCGGAGAAGCGCTGTGCGGCGCGAGGGAAGCGGCAAATGCGACAGTGGGGTGATGATCATGCTGGCCCCTAGGAAAGCGGACCGTTCGAACCTGTCAATGCCGCTGTTTCGAGCCGGAACGGTCCGCGCTCTACCGAAAACAAATCTGGCGCACGCATTCCTGAAAGTCCTTCGCGCCCCGCACAATTTTGATTTCGACACGCATGAAATAGACGGGGAGGTCGCGCCGGTCGAGTTTGGGAAAACGGACGGCGTCTTTCTGTGTGGTGATGACCATCGAGGCCTGGCGCTTCTTGCTGCGGTTGATGACATTGAGCACTTCCTGCTGCGTAAAGCGGTGATGATCCGCAAATCGCTTCGTGTAGACCAGCCTGGCGCCGAGCTGGATCAGGCTCGACTCGAAGCTCTCAGGCTGGGCAATGCCGCTGAGCGAGGCAACCCGCCGGTCCCTGAGCAGGTCCAGTCCCCGCCGCTGGCCGGTGAATACATCCTCGAAATAGAGCGGTTGGTGGACGCACTCGACCACCCGGGCGTCGCGATTGAATTGGCTGATCCGACGGCGCAGGTCGGCGGTCTGCCCGTCGCTCTTCGTGATGAAGACCGTGCGGGCGCGGGCCAGGTGGGAGGGCGGCTCGCGCAGCGTGCCTCGCGGAAGCAGGTGTTCGTTGCCAAAGGGCTGCTGGCAGTCCACCAGCACCACATCGTGCCGCCGTCCGCGCAGCTTCCAGTATTGAAACCCGTCGTCCAGGAGCAGCGTGTCACAGCCGAACTTCTCGATGGCGTAGAGGCCGGCCTTGACGCGGTCCTTGTCGACGAGCACCACGACGTCCTTCAAATTGGACGCAAGCATGTACGGTTCGTCGCCGGCTGTGTCCGAATCGAGCAACAGCGACTTGCCGTCGGAGACCACGCGGGGCGGCGTCTTCTCCTCCCTGAAGAGCGCCTTGTTCAGAAGGCGTTTCGCCAGGGGTGTCGGTTTGGATCGGTAACCACGCGACAGAATGGCGACGTTCCGGCCCTGGTCTTTGAGTTCACGGGCGAACTTCTCGACGACCGGCGTCTTGCCGGTGCCGCCCACGGTCAGATTGCCAATCGCGATCACCTGCACGCCAATGGTCGAATCGCGCAGGATGCGGACATCGTACAAAAACCGCCGCGCCTTGACCGCCAGGGCAAACAGTTTCGAGAGCCCGAAAAGCAATCCGCGCAGGACCGTGGCGCGCTTGCCCTGTCGCTGCCCGAAGATCACCTCCAGGGCGAAAGTCTCAGCCGCCTCTGTCCACGCTCGCACCGTTTGCCGCATGCCCGGCTACCATGCCAAGCCGCCTCGGCAAGAGCAAGCCAGGCCGCGGACGCGACACGACAGCACGCATCGCACGGCTCGGTCCTGCACCGTGCTTCGGTCGCCGTCCCGCGGTCGCGCATACGCGTCAACCTAATGAGATCTCCCGCGCTGTTCCCGGGGGCAGCGCCGTCGTGGTTGTCTAAGTCCCTGGGCCGACGTTCGTTGTGGCAGTCGCCCATACTCAGGTCGGCGTCGAGGTCGCGAAGTCCCGCATTGCGGGAGAGTGCGGCGGTTGACCGCCGCTTTCCGACGAAGGTCCCTCCGTGCGTTCCCATTCCAAAGCGGTGCTGAAGCACACGCACTCCAGACGCTTCGCGCTGCCGGACGCGCTCGTGTCCAGGCAGCTTCCGTGCAAGCTCCGCATCTCAGCCTCCCTTAGGTTGACGCGGATGCACGACCGCGGGATGTGGCTGACGAGCAACGAAGCCCCAGGTGCTATCGCCCTGTAAGTGGCCTCACCGACGCTCTCTTACCCCACCACATTCACCTGCAAATCCCGCATCGTCGCCAACTCCCCCAACGCACCCAAATCCCGCAGGAGGAGCGAAAGGCTGTCCGTTTACCGCAGATCGAGCGCCTTGATCGCGTCGCGCAGGTGCGACGCCGGACCGGCGCTCAGCAACGCGTCGGCGAGCGCACGCGCTTCCATGAGGTTGCCGGACGCCTTGAGTCTCTTGACGCAAAGCAGGCAAGCGTCCGCCATCACCCCATTCCATGCGGGAGGCGCTTTGGCCAGGAATTCCCTCAGCGCCGTCGCGGCCGCCGGAGATGCGATCTCGCCCAGGGCGGCGGCGGCCGCCGATGCCACGGGCGCATTGGTGTTTGTTAGCAGGGCGGTCAATGCGTCGACGCTGGCCAAGTCGCGGCGTGCGCCCAGGGCGGTGATGACGCCGGCCAGCGGGAGTCCGGCGAGCTTGGGCAGGTTCTCGCGCAGAGCTTTCAGCGCCTCGTCACAGGTCATCCGCTGGAGGGCATCTGTGGCGGGGTGCGCGAGGTCAGTATTCGGCAGCAAGTCGGCCAGAGCAGGAACAGCTTCTGGACCGCCGATGAGAGCCAGTCGTCCGCAGGCGTATTCCTTGGCGACGGCGGACGCCGGGCCGCGGAGGGTTGCGACCAGCCGCGCTTGGATGTCGGCGCGGAGGGCGGCATCGGCCGCGGCTGTCATGGCGGCGTCGTCGATCGGTTTGAGCGTGTCGCGGCCGGAGCCGCGGTTGTATTGGGCCAGGGCGTCGAAGGCTTGCTGGAGTGCGGCGGCGGCGACGCGGGTGGCGGTTGGGGTGCTCATTGGGTCAGTTGCAGGGTGAGTTGGTTGAAGAATTCGGCGCACTGGGCCACGGCGGACAGGTTTTCATCGAAGTCCTTCGAGTATTCGAGTCCGATCATCGTCGGTTTCAATCCCAGGCGCAGGATTTCGCGAAAGATCAGTTCGGATCGTCCCAGGCCGGTGCCCCAGGGTACGTCGGCGCCTTGGGGCGTGATTTGGTCGAGATCGTGCATTTGGAGGGTCAACAACCGAGGGCCGAGTTGGCGAATGCCGGCGACGGGATCGATTCCGCCCCGCATCCAGTAGCCGACGTCAGCGGCCGCACCGATGCGCGGGCCGCGTCCGGCGCAGACCTTGAGGATGGCGTCGGGACTGAAGTAATGGGGTGAGGCTTTCTGGTCGTGGTTGTGCAGCGCCACGTTGATGCCGTACTGGTTCGCGAACCGCTCGATGGTGTCGAGCGACTCGACTTTCGGTTCGGTCATGAATGTCTCGATGCCGAGCTTGCGTCCGAACTCGAACACCTTGCGGCACCCGTCTTCGTCGCCCGGGATCTCCTGGATGTAGAACGTGAGCATTCGCAACCCGGCGTCGGCCAGCTTGAGCCGGACCGCGCGCAATTCGTCATCGCCGAGGCCGGGTTCAAAGTTCTTGGGGATATCGGCGCTGACTTTCTGGAAGCTCAACCCGCCGACGTACGGCAACCCGAGTCTCGCCGTCCGCTCGATTGTCTCGAAGAAGGTGACCCTGTGGAACGTGTAGGCCTCGATGCCGAGGCGCCAGCCGAGCTTTTCCTGGGCGCGGATCGCGGGGGTGAGCCATGCGCTCGGGGTGGTGGGGGCCGGCAAATCGCCCAGGGCGAACTGGATTGCGCCGAGGTAGAACTCGAGCATTTTGGAATCCCAGAACACGTATGGGTTGTGGGCGATGGTGCAGTAGAACGTCCGGCCCCGCCCGTAGTTGCGAATCCAGGCGAGGGCAAAATCGTTGTCCGCGCGCTCGAGTGGGGTTGTGCCGCGGCCTTTGGTCAGGTCGGTCTTCTCGGTGTCGATGCTGAACAGCACCCGCACGCGACGGCGTCCGTAGGGGTCGTGGACACGAAAGAACTCGTCGCGAAACTCCCAGCCCTGGCCGCCGAAGAGGGCGTTCAACGGATGATGCGTGTCGTCGAGCTTGATGAACACGTGTTCGGTGCCCTCCCGGTGGTTTGCCCCGCGCGCGCCGATCATCTGGCCAAACTCGGGCCAGTCCTCGGCCGCTCCCGGCCATTGCGTGAAGGCGACGGTTGTGCCGTGCAGGCCGAGCAGGCCGCCGCCGCCGGTCACGAACTCGACCAGGTTGCGTCGGAGCTCGGGATCGGTGAACAGGTTGCCGACGTTGTTGTTGAAGAAGACCGCGTCGAACTGTTCGAGGCTGTCGCGCCGGAACACCTCCGGGTCGCGGCTCACGACGGCTTGGAACGCGCCCGTTTTCTCGCCCATGAGCGTGAAGGCGTGGTTGGCGTACTCGGCTGAGGGATGCCCGCCGTACCCGACGTTGCGGACGAAGAGCAGCAGCCTGCGCGGTTTCTGGGGCGGGACGATTGCCTGCGCAGGGAGGGCCGACCGAATCTTTTGCAGATCGGCATCGGGAATTGGTTTAAGGCCGGAGTCTGTGCCGATGGCTGGTGTGTCTTGGGCCAGGAGACCCCCGGCTGCCAGGGCAAGCGCGGCGGCGAGGAGCAACCCTGCCGTCTGTGCCGCTCCGTGGGCAGGTGATCTCTGCCGTCCGAGTCGGCCCACGGGGAGGAGGCAATTGGGCGTTTTCATTCCGGGGCACAACTTCGCAGAGACCGGCCCGCAACGGCAAAGGAAATCGCTAGAACAGGGCGGGCTGGGTGCCGGGGGTTGTGAGGCCCAGTTTGCGGTAGCTCAACTCCGTGGCGACGCGCCCCTGTGGAGTGCGTTTGAGGTAACCTTCCATGATCAGGTAAGGCTCGTACACCTCTTCGAGGGTGTCGGGTTCCTCGCCGACGGCCACGGCGAGCGAACTGACGCCGACGGGTCCGCCGGAGAACTTGACGATGATCGCTTCGAGAATGCGCTTGTCCATTTCGTCGAGGCCGTTCTCGTCGATCTCGAGCATGGCCAGCGCCTTGTCGGCGATGGCGGAGGTGATTCGGCCGTCGCCCTTGACCTGGGCATAATCGCGGACGCGTCGGAGCAGGTTATTTGCGATGCGCGGCGTGCCGCGGCTGCGCCGGGCGATCTCGGTCGCCCCGTCCGGATCCGTGTCGATCGACAGAAGGCGGGCTGAGCGGAGGACGATGGTCTGGAGTTGTTCGGCGCTGTAATAATCGAGGCGTTCGCGCACGGCGAACCGGGTGAGCAGCGGCGCCGTCAGCAGACCGCTGCGCGTTGTGGCGCCGATGAGCGTGAAGCGGGGGAGGTTGAGGCGGACGCTGCGGGCGTTGGGGCCCTGGTCGATGATGATATCGAGTTTGAAGTCCTCCATGGCGGGGTAGAGGTACTCCTCGATCGTTTTCTGCAGCCGGTGAATCTCATCGATGAACAGCACGTCCCCTTCCTCGAGGTTGGTGAGGAGGCCGGCCAAATCGCCCGCCTTCTCGATCGTTGGGCCGCTGGTGCACTTGAGGCCCGCGTTCATGGCTTTGGCGATGATGTGGGCCAGGGTTGTCTTGCCCAGGCCGGGCGGGCCGTTGAGGAGGATGTGATCGAGGGGTTCCTTGCGCTGGCGGGCCGCCTGCACGGCGATCTCGATGCGTTCGCGCACCTTGATCTGGCCGGCGAACTCGGAGAACAGCGAAGGCCGCAGCGTCATCTCGAGCGCGGCGTCCGGTTTGCTTAAAGCCCCTGAAATGAGCCGATCAGCCATCGTGCGCGCGAGCATGGAGAAAGCCCGCGGGAGGGACAAGGGGAAAACTCGACACCTTCAAGATGCGACATCTGGATGCCGTGTGACCTCGCGTGACGGCATGGATGGCGGCTGGAATCAGCCCCTCAGTTCCGCGCGGCAATGCGCCCGGTGGTCGAGAGAATCCATGTCGACACTTCCTTCAAGACAGCCGGGTGGCATGTCTCTTCGATCTGGCCGTACTCGGAGATCGCCCCGGTCTTACAAGTCTGAAACAGGTGGTTCAGGCTGGGGAATTCGATGGTCTTGACGTTGTAGTTGCCGCCGTCCGCCAGGGCTTTCCGGATCGCCCCCAGGTTGTCCCGGGCCGACACTTGCAGGTCCTTCTCGCCGTTCACAGCCAGCACCGGGCATTTCACGGCTCTGAGTGTGGGGTGCGGGTCATACGTGAGCAGGTCGCGGAACCACGGGGACGCAGCCATCCGGATTTGCCCCTCGATCATGGCATCGGTGAGCCCGACGGCGTTGCGCTGCGCCTCGGTCTGTGAGGCGATCTGCTCGTTGATGAGCTGCCGGATACGCGTTTCCATCGCCGCCGCGTCCTTCTCCTCCCTGACGACGCGGAAGATCGCGCGCTGGAGCGCCGTGTTCTTCGCCAGAGTCGCCTCGTCCGCTCCCATCACCCGGCCAATGTCCTGTCCCTGCCGAATCAGCAAATCCTCCATCGGGACACCCACGCCCGCGAGCAGCACGAGGAAGGCGACGTTGGTGGATTGGACGGCTGCCCGGGGCGCGATGATGCCTCCTTCGCTGTGGCCGAGCAGACCGATGGTGCGGGGATTGATCTCCGTGCGGCCGGCCAGCCAATTCACCTGCGCGAGGGTGTCCTGGATGAAATCCGCGGCGGTCGCGCGCGCGAAGTCGCCGGTGGACTTGGAGACGCCGCGGTCGTCGCAGCGGAGGACGGCGATTCCGCGCCGGGTCAGGTAATCGGCCAGCACGAGGAATGGCCGGTGTCCCATGACCGCCTCATCGCGGTCCTGAGCGCCCGATCCGGTGATGAGGACCACGGCGGGATGCGGCCCCGAGCCCTGGGGGATGGTCAAGGTGCCGGCCAGCGTCACGGGGGGTGTTCCGCATTCGATCCGGGCCTCTTCCTCGGTGTAGGGATACGGTTTCTTCGGTTCCTGGGGGCGGTTGAGCTTGGGCGGGCCAGACACCCGCGTCCAGGTCAACGGCACGGATTGGCCGGCCTGCCGCCATTGTCCAGCCAGTTCCGATCGGTCGCTGTTCAATGCGCCTTCGAACTGGCCGCCGATGCTCTTGGCCTCGATGCGCACCGCGCCGTCGTGCTCGCTGACGTGCGTGAGGGGAATCCGCACACCGCCCTGATCGAGGCTGACCATGACACCCGCCAGATCGCCCGCGGGTCCTTTGGTCAGTTCGAGAGCCAGCCGCAACTCGAGCATTGGCGCGGGCTTGAGCGATCCCTGCCAGTGTCCGACAAGACCCGTGCCCGGCTGCGCGCCGGAGGGCGTCTGGGCCGGGGGATCGGCAAGGGGCGCGGATTGGGTTCGGGGCGACGCCAGCGCGGCCAGCAGCCAGGCGGCGGACATCAGGGCGATTGGGCCAAGCGTTTTCATATCGCGAACGAGTGAATGTCGATTGCTGGTGAGCGAGTATACGCTGGTATTCCCAAGGCCACAATGCATTGCGCGGCCGGATCAGGAAATGCTTCCGGTCGTCCGGTCTTTCGGCTAACCTTGTCTGCGGCACAAGGCAGACAGCGTTTTATGGGAGCACAATGGAAGCAGGCCGGACGCGAGGCCGCGGCGCAGAAGAAGGGCCAGCTTGTCAACAAACTGGTGCGCGAGTTGATTGTCGCGGCGAAGATGGGCGGGGGCGATCCGCATCTGAATCCCCGCCTGGCGGCGGCGGTCGAGAAGGCGCGCAAGAGTTCAGTGACGCGCGACACCATCGAACGCGCCATCAAGAAGGGCACGGGACAGGGGGCGGACTCGGCCGCGATCGAGTCGGTGATCTACGAGGGGTTCGGGCCGAACAAGGTCCCTGTCATTGTCGAATGCCTGACCGACAACCGGAATCGGACCGCGCCCGAGATTCGGCATTTGTTTCAGGCGGGGAGTCTGGGGGCTCCCGGCAGTGTCGCGTGGATGTTCGATCACGTCGGTCTGATCGAGGCGCACCACGGCGGCACCACACTCGATCTGGAGACCGTGGCGATCGAGGCCGGCGCTCAGACCGTGGAACCGTGGGCGGATTCGGACGTGCCCGAAGGCCGGTTCGGGGCGCGATTCACGTGCGAGCGCAACGATCTCGTCGGAGTGGCTCGCGGTCTGGCGGCGGCGCAATGGACCGTGGTGACCTCCGAAATGGCCTTTGTGCCGAAGAACCTGATTGATCTGCCATCCGACAAGCGCCAACAGGTTGTCGACTTTCTGAACGCCCTGGACGATCACGACGATGTCCATCGCGTTTACGCCGCGGTCAAGTAGAGCCTCCCATTCGATCCCAAACACCATGAACCGCGCGCGTTCCCAATGCAGAAATGGGATGGCGCGCACGCCTGAAAACCGCCAGCAACATTGATCTTCGAGATCGCCCCATGAACACTTCCTTGTCTCGCCGCGCGTTTCTCCGCCATTCCGCAACTGCAACCGCCGGGCTGACGTGTTGGGGCGGCCTGGGCGCCGGGGTTCCCGGGGCGAACGACCGCATCGTGCTCGCTTTCATGGGAACCAACGGACGGGGCAGCGATCTGGCGCGCAGCTTCGCGAAGCTGCCGGGGGTCGAGACAGCGGTGGTGTGCGACGTGGACGAGCGGGCCATCGCCAAGGGCCTGCAGGCGGCAAGCCGCGAGCAGGGCCACGATCCGCGGGGCGAAAAGGACGTGCGCCGCGTGGTCGAGAACCCGGATGTGGACGCCCTTGTGATTGCGGCGCCCGATCATTGGCACGGGCCGGCCACGATCCTGGGCTGCGCCGCGGGCAAGCACGTTTACGTCGAGAAACCGGCGACCCACAATCCGCGCGAGGGCGAGTTGGCGATTGCCGCCGCGCGCCGGCACAACCGCGTCGTGCAGGTGGGCACGCAGCGGCGGTCCTTCCCCCAGGTGATCCAGGCCATGGAACTTGTCCGCGGCGGCGCGCTCGGCCCGGTGCGCTTCGCACGCGCCTGGTACAACAACAGCCGCGGTTCGATCGGGCGCGGAAGCGAAGCCCCGGTGCCGGCCTGGCTGGACTGGGCGCTGTGGCAAGGGCCCGCGCCCGAGCGTCCGTTTCGGGACAACTACGTTCACTATCACTGGCATTGGTTCTGGCACTGGGGGACCGGCGAACTGGGCAACAATGGAATCCACGCGCTGGACATGTGCCGGTGGGGGCTCGGGGTCGACTTCCCCAAACGGGTCACGTCCGCGGGGGGGCGCTATCATTTCGAGGACGACCAGGAGTCGCCCGACACCCAGACGGCCACGTTCGATTTCGGCGACAGAGCGATTGCGTGGGAGGGGCGGAGTTGCCAGCGGTTCGGATTGGAAGGGTCGGGGTTCGGGGTGGGTTTCTATGGGGACAAGGGCACATTGATCACCGACGGCACCGGCTATCGGCTCTTCGACGCCAACGCCAAGGAGATCGAGACAGTGGCCGGCACGGGGGGCGACGCGCCGCATCTCCAGAATTTCCTCGATTGCATCCGGACGGGGCGACGTCCGGCGGCGGACATCGAGGAAGGGCATCGGAGCACGCTGCTCTGCCACTTG
>DAOOQY010000084.1:0-10027 GCA_035389025.1 Verrucomicrobiota bacterium | reverse complement strand
GCACACGGTTCACGGCCTTGACGCGGCTGCCTGCAGGCGGACGCACCGCCAGCTCGATTGTGTCCCGAAACGACTCATCGCCGGCGTCGACCTCGATCGTGCAGAGCGCCTTGCCCGGTCCCGGTCCCGCCGCCAGCGGCAGCGGCGCCTGGGCCGAGCCGCCAGCCGGGATTTCGATCGTTTGCTCCGCTCGATCGGTTCGCAACGGACCGCCGCAGGTTGCCCGCAGAGTTGCTGTGAGAGGTCCGTCGCTCTCGTTGTAGAGCGAAACCGACGCCGCGCACGCATCGCCAATGGCCAAGAACCGCGGCAGTGCGGGGTGCACGACCAGGTTGCGTTTGACCCGCACGGGGATCGCGGTCGAACCGGTCTGGGCCTCATTGTAGGCCACGGCCATCAACCGCAACTCCCCGCCAAACTCGGGCAGGTCCAGTTGGAAGCGGGCCTGCCCATTGGCATCCAATGGCAGAGCAGCCAGCCACATCGCCACCGGCTTGAACCGGCTGGCCTGAATCGGGTTGAGCCGCCGCCGCAGGAGGCTTCCGCCGTCGCCGCCCGGCGCAGACGCCTTCTCGAGTTCGTCGCCGATCAAGGGCATCAGCTCGCTGTAGAGATCGAACGCGTCCACACCCAGCGCCCGCTGCGCCTCAAAGACCTTCGCGGGATCGGGCGTCTTAAACTCGGTCAGCAGGCAGATCGCTTCGTCGACCGCCAACACCGTCACCGCCCCTCGCGCGGGCTTGCCGTCTTCAGCGCGCACGGTCACGGTGCCGTGGTACTGTGTCTGGGGGCGAGCCGCGGCCGGCCCGTCCAAGCGAAGATCGAGTCGGTGACCGGGCCGATCCACCGGCAGTGCAATCGCCCCCAGGGCACGGTGCGCACTCCAGACCGCCTCCGGGCGCGCGGGGCGAATAAGCGTTAACGTGCAATACAGATTGGGGATACTGTCCGCGTCCACACGCACTTCGATCTCGGCGGTATTCTTGTCCAGAGTCACCAAGCGCGCCTCGCGCACACGATCCGTCTCCACCGTCACCAACCCCGTACCAGCGAAGGGCGCGCGCACCTGCAAACGCGCCACGTCGCCGGGGCGGTAACGCTCCTTGTCCCACGACAGTTCGACGCGGCCTGGCCGCTCCCGGCTCCAGGCGAGCCAGCGGGAATCGGTTGCACCGGCGGCGAACGAGAGGCTGCTCGAGGCGCCCGAGGCGGGATCGGACGCCGACAGCAGGTAATCCCCCGCGCTGTCCACCGCGAAGGCCCAGTCCGTCGGTGTGCCGCCTGCTCCCAGGGTATCCTGGCGGATGACGACGGCCTGGCGTTCCGACTGCCACTCATAACGGCCCTGGCTGTTTTTCCGCAGCACAGAGTTCCACGTCACCCGCGACAGCGTCAGGACCAGCGGCTTGCCTGCGGCGATTGGCGTTCCGTCGGGCGCCACCTCGACCACCGCCACCCGCTGCGTCTCGCCTGCGCGAACCGCGCCCTCCCAGGCCTGTTTGAGCCCGACGTAGAAGGGATAGACATCCAGTCGCGTCGCGCCGTAGGCCGTCACCCCCCGTCCGTTCGGTTCCGTCACGGTCGCCCCCAGCACCACGCGCAGGCTTGCCGGCGGTCGCCAGGCCCGCTGGCTTTCCACGTCGAACCCGCAGCAGCCCTGGGCATCCAGCCAACCCGCTCCCAGCTTTTGGTTGACGGGGGCAAACTCCTTCTCGTTGTCGCCAAACCACCATCCGGGCCAGCCGGGTGAAGTGAAGGGCGCCGGGTTGATGGTGGCGGCTCCGGTCACCCGCAATCCATGAGCCGCGCGGCCGAACAAGTAGGCGGCGCGCACGCCGAAGCTGAGCGTGTCACCCGCCTCGGCCGGTTCGTTGGGCGCTTCGACGTCGACTCGAATCTGTGGCGGCACGAAATCCTCGAGTGCCACCGAGGTCTCGCCCAGCACCGTGAATGTGCCCGGCATGGCCAGTTCCACGATGTAACGGCCCGTGGGCAGGAACTCGGGCAGCCTGACCTCTGTCCGCGCGCACCCGTACTCATCCAGCCCCACCGGAACATCCTGGTAGACCCGCCCGTCGGGTCTCCGGACGCGCAGCAGCGCGGGGAACGGCTCCGGTGCGCGGCTGCGCGAGTCACGGGCAATGGCTTGGAGGAACATCGTCTCGCCCGGGCGGTACACACCTCGATCGCTGAAAACGGCCGCTTCCACCTCGCCTGGCGCCAGGTAACGCGCTCCTGCGAGGCCCTCGCCCTGATCGACCTTCGTCCCGGCCAGATCGAGATAGGACAGGTCGCCATCGAGCGCCGCCGTGATCACGAACGGCTCCGTCGCGTCGTCTGCCGGCCACTCGAACCGCGCCACCCCCTGTGCGTCGGTCGTGCCGCGGGCCAGCGCCTGATTGTTCCGCGCCAAAACCTGCACCGCTGCGCCCGCCGCGGGCTCGGCCTTTCGCAGCGAATTCACCCACACCAGCACCCCGCCTCGGAACGTCCGCGCAGCAATGCCCAAATCCGTGACGACCAGAAGCCGGCCGTCGCCATTGGCCTGGGGACCGCCGACCTCGATCCAGTAGACGCCGCGCGGCTCCGCGCCCGCCAGGGCGCGCAGGTCGACCGCCGCACGCACCGTCGCGCCGCCCGTCGAGGCCGGCAACGCATTGGTTGCGGTCCGCCGTGGGCCCGCCAAGTCCGCCGTCAGGGGGCCCCAGTAGTCGTCCGACTCGCGACGGGCCAGTTCGACCAGGTTGTTCTCGAACACCGGCATCAGCGCCACAACCATCTCTTTCAGGTTGACGGCCCGAACCGGCACGCTCAGCGCGCCGCCCGGCGCCAGGTACCGCCCTGGTTCGTCCAGTCGCACCGCCGGTGAGGGCACGGGAAACTGCACCACCCGCCGGACCGTCTCCGGCAGGCTGGACCCATTGGCCGCCGGCAGCCCCGACCGGAGAGTGACGGTGTAGATGCCGCCTGGGACGAAATCGCCTCGCAACAGGAATCGTTTGCCCTGCCAGGACTCGACGGCCTCGATCGTGTAGGCCGCCGCCGGCTCGATCAGGATGAATTCCTTTGCCTGGCTCGCCTCCGGAAACGCGGTGAACTTCAGATCGAGCGACGGCGGTTCGAACGAGGGGCATTCCGCATCGATTCCGCGAAGCAGCATCTTCACCTCCATCGTCAGGACCCCGCGCTCCTCGCGGTCCAATGGTCTCGCGTCCGATGCCGAGGGCAAACCCGGGGCGAGACGGTATTCGAGTTTCTCCGCCAGCACCGGCTGCGTCTCGACCATCACCGTGTTCGGCCCCATTGCCCCTGCCAGCCGATACTCGACATCGCCCTGTCCCTCCGCCGAAAGATGCAGATGGCGTGTCAACTGCTCGCGCTCGGGCGCCTCGTTGAACTCGAATACCAACGTCACCTCCCGGTCTGGAGACACGTTCGCCTGCTCCACCTTTCGGAGCGTCAGAACCTTGTCTGCCGGCCCGGCGAATTCCTCGAGGCGAACCGGCTCGGGCACCGGCCCTGCCACCGGCGCACCCCGCGACGGCAACTGCGCGGTCCACTTCCACACCCCGTACGCGTTCACCAACAGGAACGCCAGCCCCAGCGCAAACCAGCGTCCCGACCCGCGGCACGAAGGTGCCGGGGCGGCGGGGGACGACGCGCCGGCTGACGTCTCCTCCGCGAACGATTCCGGCGGATCCATCTCCGCCAGAATCCGCTCGATGGCATCGAGACTCCCTTCGCCTTTCGCCTCGGCCCGCCGCATCGCTTCGGCGATGTGGTCCCGAAGACCCGACAGGACCTCCCGGCGCGCCGCCGCTGTCCGGTGCGTCAAATGCCTCTCGACGGCATCGAGATACGCCTCGACGCTCCGTGCGGACGCCTCGTTCCACTTCATGATTCCGCTTCCTTCCCCTGGTCGGATTTCAATCGCTCCAATGCGTGTGTCAAGATGGGCCAGTACGCGTTCATCTCTGCCAGGCGCACCTTGCCCCGCGGCGTGAGGGCAAAATAGCGTCGCGGCGGCCCGGCATCCGAACGCGCATCACGCGACTTGAGATATCCGTCGTCGCGCAGCCGGCCCAGGATGGGATAGACCGTGCTCTCCGAGACCGAGAAATCCTCGATGCGTTTGAGCGCCTGCACGATCTCGTACCCGTAGTTTTCCCCCCGCCGCAGCACGAGCAGCAGGCAGTACTCGATCAGCCCCTTGCGCAACTGGGTGATCCAGCCCTCGATCATGAGCTACTCCGTATCACATATTACGTAATACATAATACAGAATGGCCCGTCAAGTCGCATCGAGCCCGGATTTCGTTGTCATCCTCCCGGTGGTGAGAAATCCGGGCCAGGTGCGATTCACGAGAGAACAGGTGACTTCCCCTGGGGCCGTGAAGAAGGGTACGCTGGGCCCATGAATGGTCTGACGGCGAGGTTGATGGTGTTCACGAGCGGGTTCATCGTCATGGTGCTCGAGATTGTGGGCGCTCGTTTCCTGGGCAGGGATTTCGGCGGTTCATTCTATGTGTGGGTCAGCCAGATCGGGGTCATCCTGATCGCCCTGGCCGCAGGCTCGTACCTCGGCGGCGCGTGGGCGGACCGGGCGCAGCGGCTGCGCCCGATCGGCGTCTGCCTGCTGGTCGCGGGCCTGTTCACGGCGCTCCAGCCCGAACTGGCTCCGCCCCTGATCGTGTCGATCGTCGCGCGACATCCCGCGGACGCGCCCATTCCGATGGTTTGGCAGAAGTTGGACCCCGTCCTGGGTAGCGCGGTGGTGTTTCTCCTGCCGGCGCTGGCTCTGGCCACGCTGCCGCCGTACCTGATCCGATGGTCGACTGGCAGTCTGGGCCGGCTCGGACGCTCGAGCGCGGCGATTGTCGCGTCCAACACGCTGGGCGGAATTGCCGGCGTGTTCGTCACAGGTTATGTTTTGCTGGACGTGATGCGGATATCGAGCATCTTCCGGCTCATGGGAGCGTTGATCGCACTGCTCGCCGTTTGTTGCCTGTGCGCGGATCGCCGCGGACCAAGGGCGGTTCGAAACCTGGCCCGCATGTGCCATGAACTTGTGACCGCGGCGGAGCCGAACACGCCCGAAGGTGCGCCAATGCGGGCTGGAACATTGCCGGCTGCTGCCGGCGCTCCCACGGGTTGCCCATGATGCTGCGCAGACAAGGCGTGTTGGCGGCTCTTGTCCTGGGGTTTCTCGCAGCCCGGGAAACCGTCGCCGGCGGCGGAACGGTGGTGTTCGAGACCACGTCGGTCTACCACCATATTCGGGTGGTCGAGGCGGGGGGGTACCGATCGCTCCTGTTCGACAGCTCCGAGCAGTCGCGGATTGCGCTGGCGGACCCGGAAGCTGGCCGTTTCGAGTACATTGATTACTTCTTCATGCCGTGGCTTTGGAACACGGCGATGACCAACGTCCTGATGATCGGCCTGGGCGGGGGCAGCGCGCAGCAGGCTTACGCGCGTTATTGCCCCGGGGTGACGGTCGAGACCGTCGAGATCGACCCCGCCGTGTTGAAAGTGGCGGAGGACTATTTCGGGTTCCGCCGATCGTCGCGGCAGCGCGTCGTCATTTCGGATGGCAGGATGTTTCTCCAGCGCAGCCGGCGAGAGTACGACGCGGTGCTTGTCGACGCCTATGTCGAGGGGCGGTATGGCGCCTCGATCCCGCATCACCTCGCCACGCAAGAGTTCTTCCGGCTTGTCAGCGACCGGCTCTCTCCCAACGGCGTCGTGGCCTACAACTGCATCGGCGTGTTGCAGAACGACAAGGCGGATTTGGTCGGGGCGCTCCATCGGACAATGAAATCCGTGTTTCCCCAAGTCTACCTCTTCCCCGCGCGCGAGAGTTGGAATGTCGTGCTGGTGGGCACCCGCAGTGCGGAGGCGAAGAGGGCTCACGAGCTGTGGCCCAACGCCATGCCAGCCTGGCAATCGGGCCGAATGCGGCTCCCGACGTTCTTTCAGCGCTGGGGTGTCATGCGCGTCGCGCCGCCTTCGAGCTCCGTCAACTCGCCTTTGCTGGCGGACGACTACGCGCCCGTGGACGGGCTGTTGGGAGGCATGCGGCCCTTCGCCCGGTCATTTCATACGCTTCGCGAGGAACCGTAACCGCGCGCATTTCCCACCGACTTCTGAAGAACGCGGAGCTGGTGTCATCGAGAAGTGCACTCATGCGCGCCAACATGCGGGTTAGTTCCACGAGAGATCCTCGGGGGACTCCGCCAGGAGGCGATAGCGCGATCCTTTCTTTCTCAGGATATGTTGCCAGAGCCTTGCGGGTTCCGTGTGAAACACCAGATCGACTGTGGCCGGGTGAACCAGCCAGGCGTTGCGACGCATTTCATCCTCGAGCTGGCCCGGGCTCCAGCCGGCGTAGCCGGCGAAGAGCCTGAACTGTTGCGTGGATGAAAAGGAGTCGCCCAACTCAACAAGCTCGTCCAGCGAGTGGCTCAATCCGAGATTGGGCAGGACGTTGGCGTTGGGGAGGTAGGCATCGGTGTGCAAAAAGCTCATGGCGGTCCCCTGAACAGGGCCGCCGACAAAGAGCGGGAGTTCCTTGATCCGATCCGGCAGGTCGGCGACAAGCGCGTCCCCGACCTTGTTGCCGCTGAGTTTGTTGAGGACCAGGCCGAAAGCCCCCTCGGCGTCGTGCTGGCAAATCAGGACGACCGTGCGATGGAACCACGATCCGTAAAGGTTGCCGCCGTCCAACAGCAATTGGCCTTTCAGGAATTTCGGTGCCTTTGGCATGGTCTGATCTTCAGCCGACCGCCTGCGATCCCGCGGCGCTCCAGCCGGAAGAGGCGGCGTGCCGATGCCCGCAGGCCGCCCGGCTGTCGTTTGCGGCGCAACGTGACTGTGCAACAAGCTTGTCAGTCTGACAACCTCGATTAGATTGACGCCCATGAGTGCATCCGGACGAAGACTTGGATGGCTGGGGTTGCTCCTGGCGTTGGCAACCTGGCTGGGCGCGGGGTGTGCCAGCGATTCGGGCAGCAAGGAGTTCATTCCAGGCAAAGGCTGGAGATCAACGGCGGTCGAATCCGGGCCGGCGCGGGGCGGTTGATCTCGGGAGCGTGACTTCATGGCGTTTGGGCGCCTGACGTGGGAGCGACTCGCGGCGGCCGGCCAGGCCTATTTGGCACGCCGGTGGCAGCGGTTGCTCGCCCTGCGGCAGCGCCTGCGTCTCAGCGAAGATGCCATCCACATCGCGCTCGCCGTCGCGATCGGCCTGGTGGCGGGGCTGACCAACTTCGTCTTCTTCGGTGCGACGGAACTGATCAAATGGCTGACCCTGAACCGGCTGGGTGATCTGACGGAGATCGCGGAGGGATTGGGGCCCTGGACGCGGCTGGCGGGGCCGGCGCTGGGCGGTCTGGTGGCGGGGCTGGCGCTGCATTGGGGCCTGCGCGTGGTGGGCACTCAGGGCTCGACCAACTTGCTCGAAGTGGTGGTGGCCGGCGATGGCCGGTTGCCCTTTCGCACAACAGCCATCAAATCGCTCTCGTCCCTGATTAGCATCGCCACCGGCGCGTCGATCGGACGCGAAGGATCGCTGGTCCAGCTTTCGGCGACCTTCGCGTCGCAGGGAGGGCAGCGCCTGCGCTGGCCGCCCTATCGCCTGCGGCTTATGGTGGCGTGCGGCGCCGCGGCAGGAATGGCCGCGGCCTACAACGCCCCGATCGCGGGCGCGGTCTTTGCCGCCCAGATCGTGCTCGGCAATTTCGCGATGAATCTCTTCGCGCCTCTGGTTTGCGCCTCGGTCTCGGCGGCGGTTGTGTCGCGCAGCTTTTTCGGCATCGAACCCTGGTACACGGTGCCCGACTTCAACTTCACCAGTCTGACGCAACTGCCGTGGTTTGTGGTGCTCGGGGCGGCCTCGGGAACCCTCGGCGCGCTGTTTCTGAAAATGCTGAGGTGGGGCGAGACCCTGTTTGACCGAACCGGATGGCCGATCCATATCCGACTGGCCGCCGCCGGCTTGGTGGTCGGATTCCTGGCGATCCAGGTGCCTGAGGTGTGGGGCAACGGCTACGTCGTCACCTCGCGCATCCTCGGTGACGAGGGAATCTACAGCCCCCTTTTCGTGCTGGCTTTGCTCGGCGCCAAGCTCGCCGCGACCGCCTTGACCGTGGGCGCGGGGACTGTGGGCGGCGTGTTCACGCCCACTTTGTTTCTCGGCGCGGCGATGGGGAGCCTCTTTGGCCACGGACTGCACGCCTTGGGTCTGGCGGACGCCCTTCCGTCCGGGGCGTTTGCGCTGGTGGGGATGGGCAGCGTCCTGGCCGCGACCACACGCTCGCCCCTGCTCGCCATGATCATCGTATTCGAGATATCGCTGAATTACTCACTGATGCCGGCCTTGATGATCGCGTGCGCGGTCGGCACGCTGGTGGGACGCGGCCTGCACCCGGCATCCATCTACACCGAACCGCTGCAGCGCAAAGGACTGTTTGTCGAGACCGAGAGCGCGCGCCTGGGCGCGGCCATTGAACGAACCGTCGGCGACCTCATGCTGGCCCCGGTCGCGCCGGTGCGCGAAACCACACCGCTCCAGGAGATCGGCCAGCGTTTTCTCACGATACCGAACAACTACCTGCCGGTTGTGGATGCCCGCCAGCGCCTGGTGGGAGTGGTGTCCCTGCACGATCTGAAGGGGCACTTGAACGCCGGAGACGAACTCCGGGCCGTGATTGCGCTGGACATCATGCGCCCGCCCCCCCCGTGCCTCACGCCCAATCAAAGGCTCCAGGACGCCCTCCCCGTCCTTCTTTCGAGCGAAATGCGCAATGTCCCCGTGGTGAACAATCTGTTCGAATTCCGGCTCACCGGATCACTCTCGCGCGGCGAAGCGCTCAGGCTCTTCACCGACGCCATCGCCGCCCGGCAGGCGGCGCACGATTGATCCGCACGCCGTCAGTCTTCGGCACGAATTCGGTCTTTCTTGGTCTCGAGTTCGGCCTGGAGTTTCGCGCGCTCGGCCGCAAGGATGCGCCGGGCCTCCTCGGCCGCTTCGATGTCCCCTTTGACTTCCGCGGCGCGCGCGTTGTTTGTGAGCGCAATCTCACGCTCGGCGATCTTGGCCGCGTAGATCGAATCGAGTTCGGCGAGTTTCGTCTTCTGGGCGCCCGAGAGCTTCTTGATCGGCGAGGCTCGATTGAGCCGCTCCATGGCCAGTTCGTAAGCTGACTTCATAAATCGTTTTGACAAAGGCGCATATGACACGATTCTGCCCGCTGCGCAAGGGCGCAACCGAACCCTTTGGACCTCGACTCAAATCATGTCATTGCCCGTTCAGCTTATATCCACGGACTTCGATGGCACAATCTTCGCCGAATTCGAAAACCCGCCGGTGCCCGAAGCCCTGCAGCGACTGCTCCAGGACCTCCAGGCTCAGGGAGCCCGCTGGGTCATCAACACCGGACGCGACCTGACCAGCCTGATGGAGACAATGGCCCGGTCCGGCCTCGGCGTCCGGCCGGACTACCTGGTGCTCGTGGAACGTGAAATCTACATCCATCAGGACCACCGCTACGTCGGTCTGACGGATTGGAACGACCGCTGCGCGCGCGACCACGCGGCCCTTTACGAGCGAATGCGCGTCGATGTGCCGCGCCTGGCGGCCTGGATCAACGAGCACTTCAACGCCGAGGTCTACGCCGACCCCTGGTCCCCGCTCTGCCTCCTGGCCCGGTCCAATCCGGACACCGATGCCATCGAGGCTTTCCTGCGCGAGTACTGCCGCACCGTGCCGAACCTGACGATCACCCGCAACGACGTCTACGCCCGGTTCAGTCACACCGCGTACTCGAAGGGGACCGCCCTGACCGAGATCGCACGCCGCCTGCGGATCGCATCGGCCAGCATCTTCGCGGTCGGCGATCATCTGAACGACCTGCCCATGCTTAAGAGGGAAATCGCCGGGTACCTGGCTGCGCCGTCGAATGCCCTGCCCGAGGTCAAGGCCGCCGTCCGGCAGCAAGGCGGCATCGTCAGCCATCTCCCCCACGGCCAC
>DAOOQY010000083.1:4288-10215 GCA_035389025.1 Verrucomicrobiota bacterium | reverse complement strand
TGCTGTTCGGTATCAGGCAGATCGATGAACTGGCGTTTGAGATCGGTGACGTACTCGAGTCCGGCCTGGTCGGCCTGATCCCAGGCCTCGCCGTGTTTGACGATCCACTCCTGGCTTGCGTCGAGGAAGATCTGCTGGATGTCAGGGGGCAGGGCGGCCCATTTGTCCTTGTTCATGACGACGAACATCGCGGTGGTGTATCCGACTGCCGTGGCGTCGACGACGTACTCGATCGTCTCCCCCTGCTTCCAGCCCTTGAGGGTCTCGATCGGGCAGAGGGTGGCGTCCACGACGCCCTTCGAGAGGGCCTCGTAAGTCTCCGGCTGGCTCATGGCGATCGGTGTTGCGCCCAGCGATTCGACGATCTTGGCGGACAATCCCGTGGCGCGGACCTTGAGTCCCTTGAGGTCGGCGAGCGATCGGACCGCCTTTTTGCTGGCGAGGATGCCGGGCCCGTGCGCGTGCACGTAGAGCGTTTTGACATCCGCCAACTCGGCGGGCTGATGCTTCTCGATCATCGCATTGGCGATGCGCGTGGCCGTCATGCCGTCGGGATAGCCCACCGGCAGGTCAAGACCCTCGATGAGGGGAAAGCGTCCGCGCGTGTACGCAAAGCAACTCATTCCGAGGTCGGAGATGCCCTTGGTGACGCCCTCGTAACACTGGTCGGCTTTGCTCAGAGAACCGGCCGGGTAAATCGTGATCTGCACGCGCCCGCCGGTCCGTTTCTCGATTTCATTGGCCCAATTGGTGGCTGTGATGCACTGAACGTGCGTTGGCGGGAAGAAGATGCTGTACGAGAGCCTGATCACATCCGCCGGTCTGGCGGGTGTGGCGGATTGCGCATCTGCGCCGGTCCGGGTGTCGGTCGGTTTGCAGGCTGTCAGGCAAAGTCCGGCGAGCAACGCCGCGCCCGCCGCCACGATCCAGGGTTTCATGTTCATAGGACTGCGTTCAGGTTCTGGTTGCGTTTGAGCGTTCCGGACCAAGACGCGGGTTTGGCACAGCCCGGCAGGAACGCTTCCGAGCCTTATAGGACAACGCTTCGCCGGGCACAACAACTCTTCATCGTTCGAGTTGTTCGAGCACCGCGCACAGGGCTTCGAGCCGTGGGATGGGAATGCCGGTGGACCGCGCCCGGCGGAGCGGTTCGAGGAACAGGCTCTCGAGTTCGAGCGGCGAGCCGCGCTCGAAATCGAGAAGGGTCGAGGCCCGATAGGCGCCCATGCACCGTGTGCGGGCGATCATGCGATCGGCGAGGTCGCCCGCAATCGGAAAGCCGGCCCGGCGTCCGGTGGCGACCAGTTCGTCCATGAGTTGGCGGACCAGGGCGGTCCACTGGGGATCGCCAAGAAGTTCGTCGGTTGCCAGCGTGGTGACTCGATCGAGCGTCTGGGGCAGGCGGCCTTCGAGGACGTTCTGGATGCCGGCGATCCCCGCGACGCCAAGCCCGTTGAAAGGGATGTTCCAGACCAGTTTTTCCCAATGAGCCTGGGCCAGGTCGGGCGTCAGGTCGCAAGGAATCCCGGCTCGGATGAGGCACTGAGCCACGGCCCGGGCGCCGTCTGTGGGGGCTTGACCGTATTGGCCCAGAACGATCTGGCCGTGGGCGGTATGGCGGACGACGCCGGGCGCGATGCGGTTGAGGCAGACGAAGCAGAGGCCGCCCAGGAGATGGTCGGGGCCGAAGAGGGCGGCCAGAGCCTCTTCGTTGCCCAGGCCGTTTTGCAGCGTGAGAATCCAGGATTGGGGCCCGACCAGTGGGGGCAACAGGGTGGGGAAGGCGTGGTTGGCGGTGGCCTTGAGCGCGATGATGACCAGATCGCAAACGCCGATCTCGGACGGTTGACGGGCCGGGCGCGGGAAAGCCCGGAACTCGCCTTCGGGGCTGATGATACGGACGCCTTCCTGGCGGACGGCGTCATAGTCGGATCGCAGCAGAAAGAAGACTGGGAGACCGGCGCGGCAGAGTTTGGCGCCGTAGAAGCTGCCGACTGCGCCACAGCCGACGACCGCGACTTTCATGATGCGGGTGGAAACAAAAACAGGCACCCCGAGTCGATCAGGGTGCCTGTGCGGGGAGAGAACGGTTACTTGCCGAGGATTGCGTCCTTGGCCGCCTTGGCGACGCGGAACTTCACGACCTTCTTGGCCGGAATCTTGATTTCCTCGCCTGTGGCGGGGTTGCGTCCGACACGCGCCTTGCGGTTCACGAGCACCAGCTTGCCGATGCCCGGGAACGTGAAAGTGTTTTTAGCGTTCTTGTATGCCAGATCACACAGCGTGGCCAGCACCTCGCCCGCCTGCTTCTTCGTGATGCCGACTTTGTCGGCGAGGGCGGAGGCAATTTGAGACTTCGTCAATGGTTTAGCCATAATTTCTCTTGTTAATGGTTAGGTAAATTCACCGGTCGACGCGGGTGGTTTTAGCAACCTTCAGCACTGGCGCAAGTAGAAAATCCGACGTTTCAGGCCGCGGTGTCCCGCCGGATCAGGGCCGCCTGCCCGATGAGGAGCGCGACATCCTGGCACCCGAGGCGGTCGGTGTTGAAAGTGAGATCGTAGTCCAGCGGATTCTCGATGCTGGCCTGGAAATGCTCCTTGAGATAGCGCTGCCGGCCCCGATCCGCTCTCTCGATCAGATCGGCGGCGGCCTTCCGATCGAGCTTGAGCCGCTCCTGGACCCGCGCGATCCGCTTCTCGATCGAGCCCACCAGGCGGACGTGAAGGACATGCGGCAGCTTGGCGGTGACAATGTTGGCGCCGCGCCCGATCAGGATCACGTGGCCCAGTTCGCCCAGTTTCAGAATGGTCTCGATGGTTTGGTGGGCGAGCGTCCACGAGGGCGGATGCAGACCGAGGATTTCCTGCATCATGTCCTGCACGGCCGAGACGCGGTCTTCGGGCATGAACTGCGCGAGCTTGCGCGGGAGATTGTGGTCCTCGAGCACCTTCTCGACCAGTTCCTTGTCGAACACCGTCCAGTGGCATCCCTCGGCGGGCGCGTGCTCGTCGAGAAACCGCGCGAGGTGTTCGGCCACCAGCCAGGCGCCGGACCCGGCCAATCGCGAGATGGTCACAGCAAGCTTGCGGGGCTTGCCACTCGCCGGAGTGTCCGCCGAGGGCGCGGAGATCTGGCAGTGAATGAAACTGCGGCATCGGTCCAGGTTGGCGGGCGGTCTCATAACGGGTTCCTTTCAGCCGTGCTGGCGTGTCTTAATCCGAATCGTCATCATAATCGCAATCTCTTGCCCGAACTGCCTTCGTGAGCCCGGTCATCCGAGTTGGACTTGATCAAGCCGGCCTGCATCGAAACATGCTCCAGAGGCGATGAAGGCCAAGGATGTCCGACACACTTCGAGTTGCGCGTGATCGAACCCACGGCGCACGGCGATGACGATTAGGATTACGATCACGATCACGAAAATGCCAGAGCGAAAAAGCGTGAGTGTTCGTCGCAAATAGCGATCGGGTGCAAATCGGGTGCAAATCGGAGTTGGCATTTTCAGCGGGCCACTCTAGGTTCGCCGCACGCATGCCGGATCAGCGCGTGCCCGATCGGCACGATTGGAACAAAAACGAGGCCGGAATGCGCGTGCGCGAACGCGCCTGCGGTTGCCGCGATGGGTGGCGGGCGCGTTCGGGCGAAGCGAAACCGACATGGGACAAACGCTGACGACATGCACCTTTTGCGGTGTCGGGTGCGGGATATACCTGGAAGCGGCGAATGACCGGGTGACCGGGGCCTATCCCAGCCTCTCGCATCCCACGAACCGGGGCCGAATCTGCGTGCGCGGCTGGCACGTGCATGAAGTGGCGAGTTCGCCCGAGCGGCTGCGGTCGCCCCTGCTGCGGCGCGACGGGCGGTTGGTGGAGGCGACGTGGGATGAGGCCCTGGGCTACACCGCGGGTCGGATCAAGGAAATCCGGGCGCGGTACGGGCCGGACGCGCTTGCGTTCTTCAACATGCCGCGCTGTTCGAACGAGGAGAGCTATCTGCTGCAGAAGCTCGCGCGCGCCGTGGTGGGCACCAACAACGTCGATCACGGTTCGGGCCCCTACTCCAACAACAGCATCCACGTCCTGCGCGACATGCTCGGCGTCTCCGCGACCACCAACTCGGTTGGTGACCTGCGCCGCAGCGACGCCATCGTGGTCGACGGGGTGGACCTGGGCCTGCAGTTGCCCACCATTGGCGGCATCGTCATACGCGCCAAACTCGACGGGGCGAAGCTGATCGTGATCGATCCGCGGCGCCATCGGCTGGCGGAGCATGCGGACTACTTTCTCCAGGTGCGTCCGGGGACGGAGGTGTTGGTCTACGGGGCGATGGCCAAGGTGATTGTGGACCGCGGGCTGATGAGCCAGTCCTTTGTCAAGGCGCACTGTGAGGACTACGACGCCTTCGTCGCGGCGGTCGGCCGCTTCGATCTGATGACGGCGGCCGAGGCTTCGGGTGTCGCGCCCGAGTTGATCGAGGGGGCGGCTCTGGCCTACGGGCGGGCCGGCGCCGCCGCGTGGCTTTACTCGACCGGTGCCGAGGCGCGCAGCCAGGACAGCATCCGGTCGGTGGTCAACCTGGTCCTGCTGACCGGCAATGTCGGTCGGCCGGGGGCCGGGGTCTACGCGTTGACCGAGCACAACAATTTGCAGGGGGTGTGCGACATGGGGGTCTCGCCCCAGTGGCTGCCGGGCTATCGGGACGTGGCCGACGCCACGGCGCGGCGGGCGTTCGAGCAGGCTTGGAACACGCCGCTGCCCGCCCAGCCCGGTCTGGGGGCGCGCGATGTGTTCGAGAACGGGAAGGCTTCGACGGTCAAGGCGCTGTGGCTGAGCCGGTACGATCCGGTGACATCGGCGGCTTCAAACACCGTGGCGGACACCCTGGCGCAAATGGAGTTGGTGGTCGTGCAGCATCTCTTCCCGGTCGCGGCGGCAGCGCAGGCCCATGTCGTCCTGCCGGTGGTGGCCTACGGCGAGGAGGAAGTCTCCTTCACCAGCACCGATCGCCGCGTCCAACTCGCCCGCCAGGTGCTGCCCTCTCCCGACGGGCCCATGCCGGTCTGGCGGCAGTTGATGCTCCTGGCGCGCAGTTTGGGAGCCGACTGGGCTTACGACTCGAGCGCGCGTGTCATGGACGAGATCAGCACGGTGGTGCCCGATTACAGCGGAGTGAGCCATGAGAATCTTGGACGCGACTACGGGCGCCAGTGGCCCTGCACCAAGGACCGTCCGCTCGGCACGCCTTATCTTTTTGACACGGGCATTCCCGGCCAGTGCTTCCGGTTCCGCGCGGTCGCGCCGCCGGCCGATGTGGCTCCGCACCCGGCGGCCTACCCCTTTGCATTGATCTTCGGGCATTCGTTGTACTACTGGCACCAAAACGTGCTGGTGAAGCACAGCGAGACCTTGCGCCGCGAACTGCGCGTGCTCCTGCTCGATTATCCCGAGGGTTTCGTCGAGATCAGCGATGAAGACGCCGCCGCTCTCAAGATACGGGATGGCGGTCGCATCCGCCTGGTGGCGGAGAAAGGGACGGCGCTGACGACCGCCCGGGTGACGCGCGAAGTGCGCAGCGGGACGATTTACGTCCCCTTCTTCGTGCGCGAGGTCGAGCGCGATCTGACCGGGCGGGCGCGCAGCGGTTTGGGCGACATCGACGAGCCTGTCTTTGTGCGGTTGGAACGGGTGGATTCGCTATGAGAGCGCGTGTGATCGATCAGGCGGACGTCTTGAAGCTGGTGGACCTGCTGCGTCAGGACCGCCAGGTGATCGCTCCCTTCTGCGGGCGGGGCCGGGACAGCTACTTCGACATCGTCACGGACGCCAATCGGGATCGAATCCGTTTGCACGTGCCCAATCCGCTCTACCCACCCAAGCGCTATGTCCTGCCGCACATCGAGCGGCTGATGCGGATGCGGCGGGCGG
>DAOOQY010000083.1:0-4278 GCA_035389025.1 Verrucomicrobiota bacterium | reverse complement strand
ATTTCGAGCCGGACTATGCCGGGACGCCTCTGGCGCTCTTCGGCGTCCGTTCCTGCGACGTGGCGGGCGTCCGGCATCTGGACCGCTTCTACCTCGGGCGGGAGTATGTGGATGCGTATTACGAACGGCGGCGGCGGAATCTGTTCGTCGTGAACATGGTCTGCACGGATCCCGAAGTCGACATCGACGACAACTGTTTCTGTGTCTGCGCGGACACCGGGCCCGCGGCGCGCGATGCCTTCGATCTGCAACTGATGGATTTGGGCGCGGGAGAGTACCTCGCGGTGGCCGGGACCGCGGCCGGCGAGAGTCTCTTCAGCGCTCCGATCTTCCGCCCGGCCACTGCGGCGCATGTCGAGCGGCGGCGGGCGATTCTGACGGAGGTTCGCGGGCGGTTCCGGAGCACGACCAGTTGGTTTGCGGCGACGGTGCGGTACATCTCGGGCGGCGACGTGCTCGACACGACGTGGGAGGAGATTGGGAACCGGTGCCTCGAGTGCGGGGCGTGCACGTTTGTCTGCCCCGCCTGCACCTGCTTCACCGTGAGCGACCGACGCATCGGGAAAGAGGAGTACGAGCGGGTGCGGATGTGGGATTCGTGCGCCCTGAAGGGCTTCACGCGGATGGCGGGCGGATTCAATCCGCGGCGGGCGGTGCATGACCGTCGCAACCGCCGGTTCTTCCGCAAGCTGGCGCATTATTTTATCCAGCGCGAGTTGTCGATGGCCTGTGTGGGCTGCGGGCGCTGCGCGGCGGTGTGTCATGGCGATGTGGGCATGCCCAGCGTTGTCGAGATGATCCGCCGCGCCACGGCGATCGCCGCGCCGCCCCTCGCCGAGGCTTCGTCGGTTCCGAGTGCAAAGGTCACCGCGTGAGTTCGACCGAGAACATCTATTTGCCAAAAGTGGTCCAACTGGACCGTGTCGTGGACGAAATCCACGAAGTGCGGACGTTTGTCTGGCACTTCGAGAATCCCGCGGACCAGGCGGCGTTCAAGAAGTTCCGTCCGGGCCAGTTCGCCCAGGTCTCGATCTTCGGCGCGGGCGAGTTCCCGGCCTCGCTGCCTCCGAGTCCGACCGAGAACGAGATGTTCTTCACCATTCGGACCGTCGGGGGCTGCACGGCTGCGCTGCATCGCTTGCAGCCCGGCGACCGTTTCGCGGTGCGGGGTCCGTACGGCAACGGCTTTCCGATGGACGATTACGCGGGGAAGAACCTGGTGTTTGTGGCCGGCGGGATTGGGCTGATTCCGCTCCGCTCGTGCATCGTGTATGCGCTGGCGCATCGCGAGCGCTATCAGCGCATTCAGATTTATTACGGCGCCAAAACGCCGCGCGAGTTGATGTACCTCCCCAACCTGCGGGCCTGGGAACAGGCCGCCGGGATCGAATGTCAACTGACTGTCGATCGCCCGTCCGACGGCTGGACGGGCAATGTGGGGGTGGTCGGCAGCCTGTTCAAGCGTCCGGGGGTCCAGGTGCCGGTCGACAACACGGTCGCTTTCGTGTGCGGGCCGCCGGTCATGTTCCGGTTCGTCATTCGCGACCTGCTGGACATGGGATTCCGGGAGGACCAGATCATGTCGACGCTCGAACGCTACATGAAGTGCGGCGTGGGCAAGTGCGGCCATTGCTGCATCGGGGTCGCATACGTCTGCGTGGACGGCCCGGTGTTTACCTACGAACAAATCAAGAAACTCGGCGAGGATATCTGATGCTTGATCTGCGCGCCCAACTCGAAGCGTGTCTGAGCGGACGCGTCTGTTTCGTTGGCCTGGGCAACGCGGACCAGGGCGATGACGGGGCGGGAATGCGTCTCGCGGAGGCCCTGCGCGACGGACTGCTTCCGGGCGTGGCCCGGCGCGGGGATGATGAGGTATTTGACGCCGGGGCGTACAGCGTGGCGCTTGCGGGGACCGCGCTGGAACGGTGGGGGGCGGCGTTGGGGCGCCTGGACGCCGACCGGTTTGTGTTTCTGGATGCCGTCGACTTCGGCGGGCGCCCGGGGTCGGTGGTGTGGCTCGAAGGCTGCGAGATTCGGGCGCGTTTCCCCCAGGTGTCGACTCATCGGATGTCTTTGGGCGCCTCGGCACGCTGGATCGAGGCGGATGGATCGAAGCGGGTGTGGCTGCTGGGTGTGCAGCCCGAATCGTTGCGGGCGGGCCGCGGCCTCTCCGCGCCGGTGGCCGCCGCCGTGTCGGCTTTGGCGCAAATCCTCCTCGACGCCCGATCGCCGAGGCAATCCGCGGTGTCCGACTCGAAGGCCGCATCGATGCCTCTCCAACCCTCTCCGGACGAGACTTCTGGCGTTGCGGCCATGTTCGGAAGTTCAAGAATGTCAAACATGCCATGGTAGCACGCGACCTTTTAAACCGGCTGAAGGAAATGCTGGGTCCAGCGTTGCTGCGCGTGGACACCCCGGCGGACGACCGCATCTTCATCCATGTCGAGCGCGATGCGATTCGCGCCGTGTGCCGTCATGTGTTTCGGGACTTGGGCGCGCGGTACGTGATCAGCATCGGGGCGGATGATCGTCCTTTCTCGGGGCAGTATCTCGTGGCGCACGACTTCGCCTTCGACGCCGCGCATTTGCTGGGCAGCGTGGTCACCCGCGTGCCCGAGAGCGATCCGCGGCTGGACAGCATCACACCGGACGTGCCGGCGGCGAACTGGGCGGAGCGCGAGCTTCGCGACCTGGTGGGGATCGAACCGGTGGGCCATGTCGAGCCGAAGCGCCTCATCCTCCCCGACGGATGGCCCGAGGGGGCGCATCCGTTGCGCAAGGATGTGGCATGGAACTTCGTGCCCGAGGGGTACGATCCGGAGCGGGAGTACAAGTTTGGCGAGCCGCCCCCGGGATGCACGGTGGTGCCCTTCGGGCCCTTTCATCCGACGTTGGACGAGCCGGCGCATTTCCGGCTCTATGTCGAGGGCGAGGTGGTTCGCGGCTGCGAATACCGCGGGTTCATGGTCCACCGCGGAATCGAGAAGCTTGCCGAGTCTGTTCTGAGCTACAACGACATCCCGATGGCGGCGGAGCGGATTTGCGGAATCTGCGGCTGCGTCCACAACGTCGCGTACGCGCAGGCGGTCGAGGAGGCGGCGGTCCTGCGGGCGCCGCCGCGGGCCGAGTACATCCGCACGATCATGCTCGAGATCGAGCGGTTGCACAGCCACCTGTTGTGGGTGGGCCTGGCGTGTCACATCCTGGGCTTCGACACGCTCTTCATGCAGAGCTTCCGTATCCGCGAACCGGTCATGTGGATCGCCGAGAAGATCAGCGGCAACCGGAAGACCTACGCCCTCTGCCTCATCGGGGGGGTGCGGTGGGACCTCACCCCCGAATTGGTTGCGGAGTTGCGTCGGGTCCTCGATACGCTCGAAGCCGAATGGCGCGCCGTGATCAAGGCGGTGCTTGGGGACAAGAACGTGCAGCAGCGCGCGCGGGGCGTGGGCGTGGCGGACCGGAGCCTGGTCGGGGAACTCTCGTTGATCGGGCCGGTGGCGCGGGCCGCGGGCGTGCCTCTGGATTGCCGGCGGGATCATCCCTACGCGGCCTACGACCGCGTCGGGTTCGAGGTTGTGACGCACGAGGGCGGGGATGTCTGGGCGCGCATTGTGGTGCGGATGAAGGAGGTGATCGAGTCCATCGCGATCATTCGCCAGTGCCTCGACAAGATGGAGCCGGGTCCCATCCAGTTGGCGATTGCGGACGAACTGCCCGTGGGGCGCTACGGGTTGTCGTCGGTCGAGGCGCCGCGGGGCGAGAGCCATCACTTCGTGATCACGGGCGAGAACCACCGTCCGCGCCGGTGGCGTGTGCGGGCGCCGACCTACCAGAACCTGCAGGCCGTGCCGGCCATGATCAAGGACCAGCAACTGGCTGACATGACGATCACGCTGGGAAGCATCGATCCTTGTTTTTCCTGCACGGACCGTTTCGAGATTGTGGATTTGGCGACCTCTGCCACGCGCGTCTGGTCGGCGGAGGAACTGGCGCGACTGGCGCGCCCGGGACGCCGCTGAAGGAGAGGCCATGGAGTTACTGACGATACTCGGATGCGTGGCGAACGCGGGCCTGGTGTTGGTGCTGGCGCCGCTGGGGGAAGGCGTGTTGCGCAAGGTGACCGCCCGGCTTCAATCGCGTCAGGGGCCCCCGCTGCTCCAGCCCTACTTCGATCTGCTCAAGCTTCTGGGCAAGGAAGACATCGAATCGGGCGAGACACCGCAGGTCCAGCGGGGGGCGGGCTACCTGGCCCTGGCGACGGTGCTGACGGTG
>DAOOQY010000082.1:0-10216 GCA_035389025.1 Verrucomicrobiota bacterium | reverse complement strand
AAGGCGCCGGAATAATCGAAGTTGCAGGTCGTGGAGCCGCCTGAACGAATCGCCTCGATCCACTCCTTGTGATGGCCGATCGAGTCCGGGATCGACGGTGCGGGCGGCTTGAAATCGGCGAAATCCTTCTCGGGCAGCAACTGCCGCCGCGTGTAGTCCGCCAGCAGGTTGCCGCGCTCCCCGATAAACATGACGCCGCTGCGGAAGTACTGCGCCTGCTCCTCGGTCAAGAAGGATGGCTGCTTGCTGCCGTGATACCACGTGAGCGTGACTGGGGGCAGAGTCTCGCCCGCGGAACTCCGCCGCGCCGGGTGCTGGTAGCGAACGATCGCCCAAGGCGGCGTGGACTCGGGGTGCACAGGCGGGCCATCCACAGGTTCGGCCGACAGTGGCTGCCGCAGATCGAGCGCCCAATGCGGGAGGTCCATGAAGTGACAGCCAAAATCCGCAAGCGATCCGCCCCCAAAAGCCCACCAGTTCCGCCACTTGAACGGCGCATAGTCGGGATGGTACGGACGGAACTCGACCGGTCCCAGCCAAAGGTCCCAGTCGAAGCCCGCCGGGACCGGAGGCGTGTCAGTTGGACGTTCCATGCCGCCGTAGCTGGCGGCCACCCAAACGTGCACCTCGCGCACCAGACCGATCGCCTTGGACTGGATCAGTTCAACCACCCTTCGGTAATTCGCCGTGGCGTGGATTTGAGTCCCAAGCTGGGTCACGCGCCGGTGCTGCCGCGCAAGATTCGCGACGACGCGCGCCTCGGAAACCGTGCGCGTCAGCGGTTTCTCGCAATAGACGTGCCGCCCCGTGCGCAACGCGGCGGCGCATGCAACCGCATGCGTGTGATCGGGGGTGCTCACCACAACGGCATCGATCCCCTTCTGATCGATCAAACGCCGAAAATCCGCATAGGTCTGCGCCCCCGGGTGCTTCTCCTTCGCAGCCGCCAGGTACTTGGCGTCCACGTCGCACAACGCAACCACATTGACCGAATCCGCGAGTTGAGCGACCTCGTTCAGGTTGTCACCGGCGCGATTGGCAACCCCGACAAAGCCGACATTGACTTTGGCGTTGGGGGAACCTTGGGCAAGCGTCAGGCGCGGAAGAGCGAGCGCAGCGCCCGCGGCCAGGGAACCTCGAGCGAGAAACGCGCGGCGAGTCAGAGTCGTATGCAATTGCATGGGAGAATCCTCTAACACCGAAACGGCTGCGAATAAAGAGGAAATCGCAACTGCAAATGCTCCGGCCACGGTCATTCTGCTGAGGGACGGCGGCAGGGTGCAGACGTGCGGGCGGAAGGGATCGTTGCGGAGGAGTTGGGACGGCTGGGTTGGACGGACGCGCAATTGCGCGAGCGGGGCAGGAGTGATTCCACCGAGGATCAACTCTGCCAGTGAACTCAATTCGAAGGTCAATTCGCGGTCTGCGGGCGCCATCACGACCACCGCCGTGCCTCTCCAGCAGATATGGCGGTATCAAGAACTGACCCGTCTGCCCGTCACGCTTTGCCCCCCGCTTCGAGTCTCCACCGCGCCTGGCGCAAGACGGCCAGGGAGCGCCCCTTGACCACCTCATACCAGGCGGTCAGAAGCGATCCGTCTTCGAGTTCGACCGTGCTCGGGTAACCGAGGTCGCCGGAGGTGCCGTCGGCAGACACGGGCAGCGGCTCGGACCAGGTGCGTCCCTCATCGGTGCTGAGGCGTGCCTGGTTGCCAAAAGGAGCGCGGCGGTAGCCATAGGTCATCACCAGGTGCCCGGAACGGAGCCGCAGAAGATGGGATGGCAACCCCCACACGCCGATGGGGTGAGGGACCGTCCACGTGCGACCGCCATCGGACGATTCGGTCTGCAGCGTCTCGCCCGGATTGGCCTGATTGTGGTTCCGAATCTGGGCGACCAGCCGTCCGCTCGCGCACTCGACGGCATGAAGTTCATGGTAGTCGTCGCCACGATCGCCTTCGCGCGCGGGAATCTCGGCGAGCCAGCGCCACGACTGCCCGTCGTCACTCGACTCGCAGACTCCAGCGCGGCTCCGTCCGGTCCAGAGTTCCTTGCCGGCATAGAGCAGGCGGCCATCGGAGAGTTGGATGGGGCCGTGGGGGCTGTTCACGAGGCTCGCCTGCCGCGGCGACCAGGTCCGTCCGCCGTCGGTCGAGCGGATGATCCACTCCCCCAACTCGGCCTTGCGATCGTCATCGTTCAGTCTTTGATGCGCGGCTTCCCAGCGGGCCAGACGTTCTGCATCCCAGGCGCCGCTCTTCCGCGCGTTCGCGAGTGCCGGCTCGTAGGCGAGCGACGTAAACGTGGTGACAAGAAGGCTGCCACGCGCCGTCTCGAGCACCCCGGCATCCCGGTCGTCAATGTCCGAGTCGAGCACGGTCCGCGGCCAACCCCACGTCCGCCCCTCATCGTTTGACACCATCAGGTCCACCCTGCCGAACGGGCACACGTGTCCCTCGCGTCCGCCGGAAAACGCCAGCAGCAACTGGCCGTTTTTTCTCCGCGCCAATGTGGGCCAGCCGTGGTAATTGGCGTGATCGAGGCTGAGAATCCGGGTCTCGAGAATCGTCAATCGGGGTTCGGCCCTCAAGATGCGGGGGGCAAGCAGACCGATGCCGGCGCCGCCCAGGATGGAGAGCCGCAGGAAACGGCGGCGGGAGTGGGATGGGATCGATGTGTTCATGGTGGCCATTGTCAGACCCCATGAAAGACCCGCAGCCTGCCGGATTCAAGAAGTTGTGGCGGGGGGTGTTGTTGGGGGTGAAGGCACGTCGGCGGCGTAGCCGTGGACCTGGGCTGGCCACACCAACGCGAAGAAGAGCGTGCCCAGACCGACCATGCCCGTCAGGCCAGCCAAGGCGACGTTCCAACCGTGATGTTGGACCAGTGCGCCCAAGCCCCACCCCGAGACCAGGGTGCTGGCGTAGGAGAAGATGCTGGTGAACCCGATCGCGGTCGCGGCGAGCCGTTTCGTGGCGAGATTGGCGACCACGATGCCCACCAGGGCCTGCGGCCCGTAGATGAAGAAACCGGCCAGGCCAAGCAGCAGCGTGTTGAGCCACACCGCCTGGCTTGCCAGTTGCCAGAACAGGAGGATCGAAACTCCCGCCAGAACCATCGAGATCACGCACAGCCGCGCGCCTCGCCCGCCAAAGACCCGATCGGTCAGCCATCCGCTGATCAGCATGCCTGCCACGCCCGCCACCTCGAACGCGGCGACCATCCACCCCGAGTGTTCGAGTCTGACGTGCTTCATTTCCGTGAGGAAAGTGGGCCCCCAATCGAGCACGGCATATCGGATGCTGTAGACACAGAAGCTCGCCATCCCGAGCAGCCAGATGTACTTGTTGCCGAACACCTGTCTGAGAAGCGCCGATGAGAAACCCGCGTCGCTCGCCTTCAGCCTGGTGCCCTCCACCTCCGGCAGACCCAGGGAAGGCGGCGTGTCCCGCAGCGAGACGAGCAGGTAGAGCGCTCCGAGGATGGCCAGCCCGGCCGGCACGAAGAAGCAGAGCCGCCAGTGATAAGCAGCCAGGTATCCGCAGAGCACCACAACCAGCCCTGCGCCGATCGAATGGGACGTGTTCCAGATTGAGAAGTGCGTCGCCAGCTCTCTTGGGGGAAACCAATGAGTCATGAGGCGGGCGCACGGGGGGAATCCCATGCCCTGAATCCACCCGTTGAGCATCCACAACACCCCGAGCGTGAGGAGAGCCGAGGAGAACCCGAAGAACACGTTGACGATCGCGGACAGCAGCAATCCCGCGGCCATGAAGGTGCGCGCGTTGGACCGATCCCCGAGGATGCCGTTGGCGAACTTCGAGACGCCGTAGAGCAGCCCGTGCAAGGTCAGGAACAGGCCCAGATCGGCCTTGCCGATGCCCAACTCCTTTCCCATCCCGGGCATCGCGATGCTGAAATTCTTGCGCACGAAATAGTACAGGGCGTACCCGACGATCGTGGAGATCAGAATCCGGCGCTGCCAATAGGCATAGCGGGCCTTGATCTCGACCGGGTCTTCGAGGGCGACCTCCGCCGCCGGCGCGGGCGCGAAGAGACTCAGAAGACCCCGGAGGGGAGAGCCTTGTCTGGCGGACCTCGAAGCCGGGGCTGGCATCAGCGGAGATCGTCCGTGAAAAGACGGTCGAACTCGACCTCCACCGGGTCCCGACCCGCGATGACACGGCACAAGCAGCGCGTCAGCGGGAGTTCGTCGCGCCCCAGCAAACCGCGCGCCTCGAGGGCGGGCAGCGCCTTGGCGATCTGCGCCACCACAAACGCGCTTTCGAGCGTCTCCTCCGCCAGTTCCGCGCGGGCTTGCTCGTACGTGAGGCCCTTCCCCAACAGACGGCCCAGGCGCACCGTGCGCCCGCCCATGCACGTGACATATTCATCCGCCACGCCGGGCAGCGACGCCACCTTGTCCGGATTGCCTCCCAAGATGCCAACCAACCGGGCCATCTCCTTCGCGCTGGCGCCGAAGAGGGCCGCAGCCGGATTGTGGTTTCGCGCCCCCGCTTCGTCCGGCCCGCCGAACCGTTCGAGCATGCCTTCGGCCAGGCCGACCGCCAGCGTGTAGGCGTTCTTGAGCGCCACGCAGACCTCGACACCGACGATGTCCGTCGAAAGGAAGACGTGGTAATACGATGTCCTGAACATCTGCCGCAGGATGGGAAGAGCCGCGGCATTGCGCGACGTGAAATACACGCAGGTGTGGCGCCGCCCGGCCAGTTCGCCGGCAATGCACGGCCCGCCAATCGCCGCCACGCTCACTTTGTCGCGCACGCCCGCCGGAAACTCGCCGGCCAGCACGTCGGGCAGGATGCGCAGGTCCCCATCCGCGGTCGCCTCGAGCCCCTTGGTGACGGCGATCATCTTCATGCCCGGTTCGATGTGCGGCCCCAGGGCGCGGCCAATCCAGCGTACGCCGGGCGAACTGACGCCACTGACGATGACGTCGGCGCCCCGCACCGCCTCTTCGAGTCGGTCGACGTGAAACGGCTGCACGGCGTCAGGCAACCGCCGCCGCAGGCGGGGATGAAAGCGCTGGACAAGACAGGAGTCGATGATCTCCCTGTCGAGGTGAGTGCCCACCAGGCGAACCTGATGGCCGTTGTCACTGAGCGGCCAGGCCATGGCCGTGCCCATCATTCCCGCCCCGACGATTGTGACTTGAGACATGCTGGATTCTGTGATTGCCGGCAAACCGTCGCCAGCCCGCGATGAGATTATCCGACTCACCCGCGAACAGGACACGGCGCGGGATGGAACAAAAGACCGGTTCGCCGCGCGATCTCGAACGATCCGCGCGGCGAACCCGCGCCGTGCAACGGGAAGGCGAACCTATTTGTTCCCGGGCACATTCGCCGCCGGCAGCGGAACAATGGCGGACATCATGCCCGCCTTGGCGCAAATCCAATAGACCACGGCGCCGACGATGAACGCGGCGACGGGCGCAGCGGGCACGTTGTACCCGAGGTTCGGCAGGATGCCGACGATGAAACCCAGCGCCCATGCGATCCAGCCGGCCGGATTGAAGCCCGCCCGGGGACCGGTCCACTTCTGACCTGCGAGCAGGTAATCCACCATCATCGCGCCGCAGATCGGGCCAAACGAGGCGCCGATGATCACGAAGACCGGAACGACCTTGCCCGCCCAGCCTGTCACCGCGAGGATGACGCTGACCGCCGCGCCGATGCCGACCGAGAGGAATGGATTCACCTTGGGCATGGTTGTCTTGAAGCTGTTGGCCGCAATCAGCGCCGAGAAGCAAGCCGAGGGGAACGCCGCCACTGCCAGCGCGAACAGGAGCCACTTGCCGAGGCCGCTACCCATGACCACGCTGATCATGTTGGTCGATCGCAGGAGAAACTGGTCCTTGTTTTCGGCAGCCGCCTGGGCCGCGGCAACCGCCTGCGCCGACAGTTCCTTCGAGCCGAAAACGCCCGCCACCACCACCGCGGAGATGCCCGCCGTCACCAGCGTCGCCAGCGCGATCCCGACCAGGCCGCCCTTCTTAACGTCGCTCGCGTCCCGGCTGCTCATCGCGATGTCCACCCCGGCCGCGCCGGCGGTGGCGAAGAACCCCACGACGTAGGTGAGCAGGAAGGCGATGACGCCGAACGTGCTCAGGGCGGCAGGAGCATTCGGAAGAACCGTGCGGTGAGCGTCAATGATCATCTGCGGCTGGAAGCTGCCCACGGTCCCGAGGGTTTTGAAGAGCATCAGGACGAGAATGACCAGGGGGATCAGCGGCAGGTAGGTCGAGACCTTGGCCACATACTGGATTCCTTTCAAACCGACAAACGCAGCCAGGAAGCCCCACACCACCATGATGATCTCCGCCTTGATCGGAATCACCGCGCTCAGAGCCAGCGAGGAGGCGAACGCGTTCACGCCCAACCACCCGAACTGCAAGATGCCCATCAGAAAGCCCGGCATGATCAGCCCGCCCTGGGTTCCAAAGGTCGATGTTCCAACAATGTACAAGGGCAAACCGGTCTTCATGCCCAACAGACCGGGCACAAGGTAAAACAGGAAATGACAGATCGCCGCGGCCAGCACCAAACCGAGCAGGGCGACGCCCAATCCCTGGGATAAGGCCCCGCCCAGGCCGTCCGACTTCACGGCGTCTTGCCAGAAAACGAACCAAAGAAAGATGCCGGCATAGGTCGGAGCCACGTTCTTGTACCAGGGGGCCCGTGCTTCAGCCCCCAACGGTTTCGCGCTCGCTATATAGTCCGGTAGCTGACTGGAGGGGTGGTTGTCGTGATTGCTCATGCGCGTTTTTATGGACGTTTCTTATGCGTGCGCAAGCCGAAAAACGGAACAACCCGCCGTCCGCCACACGCGCCCGACTCCCTCGATGCCGCGCTTCGTCAGAACAAACCACTCCACAATCCCGCTCAAGAGAGAGTCGACGGATGACGGCGCGCGCCTGTAGACTGCGCCCCCACAAACATGTCGAGTGTCACGACGGAACCGATTATGGAAACCTCTTCGCACTCCTCCGCCTCGCGCACGGCGTGGCTCATCGTGGCGCTCCTGGTGCCGGTGGCGCTCCTGAACTACCTCGACCGCCAGATGCTGGCCGCCATGAAGTTCTCGGTCATGGAGGACATCCCGGACATCGCGCGCGAAGAGAATTGGGGAAAAATCCTCGCCCTCTTCAAGTGGGTGTACGCCTTTCTCAGCCCCATTGGCGGCTACCTCGCCGATCGTTTCAGCCGCCGCCATGTCATTGCCGCAAGCCTCTTCGTCTGGTCGGCGGTCACCTGGACCACCGGCCACGTCACCACCTACGACCAACTCCTCGTCACCCGGGCTGTCATGGGCGTGAGCGAGGCCTTCTACATCCCCGCCGCACTGGCGCTCATCGCCGATTTCCACCTCGGCCCGACCCGCTCGCGCGCGATCGGACTCCATCAAATGGGCATCTACGCCGGCGTCATCATCGGTGGCTTCAGCGGCTACGCGGCGGACAGCCCCACGCTGGGCTGGCGCTGGGCGTTCGACACCTGCGGCATCGTCGGCGTGCTCTACGCCGTCCCGCTGTTCTTCCTCGTCCGCAATCCTCCCCGCCTCGCCAACAGCATCGAACGTCCCCACACCTCGCCGACCGGCGCGCTCCGTGAATTGTTGGGCAACAGTTCGTTTATCCTCCTGGTCCTCTACTTCACCTTGCCGGCCCTCGCCGGATGGGTCGTGCGCGATTGGATGCCCGCGATTCTGAAAGCCGAATTCAACATCGGCCAGGGCAAGGCCGGCGTCTCCGCTACGCTCTACTGGCAGGTGGCCGCCATCATCGGCGCCGTGACCGGCGGCTGGCTGGCCGACCGCTGGATGCGCCGCACCCTCCGGGGGCGCATCTACGTCAGCGCCATCGGCATGTCGCTCATCGTGCCAGCCATGTTCGGCGTGGGCTACGCGCCGCGGACCGGATTGCTCGGGGTGGCGATCGCCTTCCTCATCCTGTTCGGACTCGGCTGGGGTTTCTTCGACTGCAACAACATGCCCATCCTCTGCCAGATCGCCCGGCCCGAGTTGCGCGCCACCGGCTACGGCATCATGAACCTCGTCAGCATCAGTTGCGGCGGCTTGGCCGATTGGGGATTCGGCATCCTGCGCGACCGGCATGTCCCGCTCTTTGGCATCTTCGGCATCTTCGCCAGCGCCGCCGTCATCTCCGTCGTCCTCGTCCTCCTCATCCGCCCCCGTGAATTGGATGCGCCTCAGCAGACGCGTGAAGCCGCTTGAACAGAAAATGCATGCCTGATTTGGTCCAAACCGAACGTTCCAGCCCCACTTCAGAGGGAGGGAGGTTCGAGCCCCGGCGATGCGAATGACTTTCTATCGGCTGCCCTCGAAGCCCGCTTCCCCACACCATCACCTCATGAACAACCCGTTCCCATCCGTGACACGAACGCTGCTGCCCCTGCTGCTGCTTCTCGCCATGGCCGGGGCAACCCGCAGAGGCGCGACCGCCGACGCGCCATCGAACCCCCACTTCATTGACTCGCCAGCCGCGTTGAAGGAGCGAATCACGACGGAACTGCGCGTGACCAGGCCCGACTTCATCGTGTTCGTCCCCACCGTCACCGACGCCGGCGTGAACGACACCGGCAACGAACACTTCCTCGTCTTTGACGGACCGGACGGCTCGCTCATGGCGGTCTGGACGCAGAGTTCCGCAGAGTCGCAGCCAGACCAGCATATCGCGTTCGCGCGCAGCGCCGACGAAGGCCGAACCTGGTCGAAACCGCGCATCATCGCGGGGCCGAAGAGGCCGGGCGACGGTTTCATGGCAAGCTGGGGCTATCCGCTGGTCAGCCGCTCAGGGCGCATCTACGTCCTCTACAGCCAGCATATCGGCAAACACGACAACTTCGTCCACCATACCGGCTGGCTCCACGGCATCCACAGCGACGACCTCGGACACACCTGGTCGACCCCGCAGAACATCCCGGTCCCCCGCAGCAGCCGCGACAACCCGGACGCCGCCATGCCCCCCAACATGCTCTGCTGGCAGAAACCACTGCGCCTCGGCAAAGACGGACGGTACTTCGCCGGTTTCACCCGCTGGACGAGTTTTGCCGTCCGCCAGAATCCCACCAAGTCGTGGATTTCAGCCGACTCGCGCGTCGAGTTCATGCGCTTCGACAATGTCGACGACGACCCCGCCGCGCAGGACCTCGACATCCGTTGGTTCGCCGCGAACGAGCACGCGCTGGCCGTGCCTTTTCCCGGGCATCCGGAGGTCAGCGCCTGCCAGGAGCCAAGTGTCGTGAAGCTCCCCGATGGACGCCTCTTCTGTGTGATGCGCACGGCGTCCGGCAGCCCGTTCTGGAGTGTCAGCGCCGATCTGGGCGAGACGTGGACCCAGCCGCGGCGGCTTCTGCGCAAAGACGGCGCCGCCCCGCTGCTGCATCCGCTCTCGCCCTGCCCCATCTACGATGTGGGCGGCAACACCGCCGGCAGCGGGCGCTACACCCTCTTCATCCATAACCACGACGGCCATTTCCAGGGCTATGGCCCCACGGACACCGGCTTTCACCGGCGTCCGGTCTGCCTTGCCCCAGGCCGCTTTCAGCCCGAGGCGGAGCAGCCGGTCTGGTTCGACGAACCCAGACTGTTCATGGACCACAGCGGAGTGAGCCTGGGCAAACCCGGCACGCCGGGCCGGCTCGATCTGGCCCTCTATTCGAGTTTCACCGTCCGCCAAGGCAAAGCGGTCCTCTGGTACCCCGATCGCAAGTTCTTCCTGTTGGGGCGGACGATTGGCGAGGAATGGTTCGAGAAAGAACCGACCGGTTCGCCCCAAAGCCCATGAATCCCGACATCACGGACCACTCGAATCGCGGGCAGCTTGCCGCCTTCTACCGCGCGACTCTGCTCGAGAATGTCATTCCGTTCTGGCTCGATCACGGACTCGATCCCGAGCACGGCGGCATCCTCACCGCGCTCGACCGCGACGGCACGATCATCGATACCGACAAGTCGGTCTGGTTCCAGGGACGCGCGGGCTGGATGTTCGCGACCCTGTTCAACACCGTCGAGAGGCACGCCGAGTGGCTGGCGGCGTCACGATCATGCGTCGAGTTCAGCCGCCGCCACTGCTTCGCCCCGGACGGCAAAATGTACTTCACCGTCACCCGCGAAGGCCGCCCGCTGCGCATGCGTCGCTACGTGTTCAGCGAGAGCTTCGCCGCCATCGGCT
>DAOOQY010000081.1:0-10220 GCA_035389025.1 Verrucomicrobiota bacterium | reverse complement strand
AGGAACGTCATCTCGACGTAGAGATCATCCTGGCCGAACGCGTCGTTAATCATCGACGGACGCCATGCCGGCATTTGGTCGGCGGGGATGGTCTTGTCCTGCCACTTGAACTCGGTGGGGCCACCCCACGACACGCCGACAATCTGGCCGATCCAGCCGCCTTTCATCTTGTCGCGGTATTCTTTGACCGGCAGTCGCAAGAACTGGGTGTCGCTCGAAGCGCCGTGCGCGGCACTGAGAATGCCGGTGACCAACAGGAGTTCGAGAGCCCGCTGCGCCTTGACGGCAAAGCGCGTCCGAGCGCCAGGCCTTACTGAGGAATCACCGGGATGCGCTCCATTGCCACCCTCACCTGCCCCGCAGAGCGCGACACCCTCTCCCACCTGCCTGCGCCCGGGCTTCGGCAGACAGGTCGGATGGGAGAGGGACGGGGTGAGGGGTCTGTGTCGTGCAACCAACCGACCAGGCAGCAAACAGGCCGGGGTCGTGGTGCTCAGACCAGCGAGAGAAAACAGGGCATTCATGTCTGTGAAGGCGTCAGGACCGCGGTCTCCCTGGGCCCATCAGCAGTGACACCAGTGTCGCCGCTGACTCCAGGGACCGGGCCAGTCGATTGGACAAACTGTGGGCGCGTGTGCTCACTTTGACCGGGTCAGAATAGCGAGGCGCCTCGACGCTGAAAATCGAAAAGCGATCGGAAGTATCAAGCGTCGGCAGAGGCCGTGAAGCGTTTCGCGCAAACGCTGCCCGATAACCCTGAACGCGAGCGCAACTCCGCGATTTGCGCTTGAACTTTCTTCAGAGGGTGATCCGAGCGGCTTTGTCAGGTAGGGTGAACGTGCGCCGCATGGAGCACGCAGATAGCGATGTCGATTGGATTCGCCGGACCCGATCCAGCGAGGTTGACACATTCGGTGCCCTGGTTGAACGTGCACGAACGCATGGTGCACACGCTGGCCCATCGGTTGACCGGATCGCTGTAGGAAGCCGACGATGTGGCATCTGAGTGTCGAGGCGAGCAGGCTGCAGGAGACCCTATGAGAAACTTGTTCCTCCTCTGGCTGGTGGCGCCGTGGCTTGGGGCAGGTGCCGTGCCTGAAATTGTCCCCTCAGGACCGCCAGTGGTGGCGCTGGGCGGTGAAGTCAACCGCCTTGAGATTCGGTTGCGCAACAGATCGAAAGAGAGCTGGACCGGTCATCCCAGCGTCCGGCTGTGGCAAACCGCCAGCACGATGGCCATGCCCGTGTCGGAAAGGCAGACCCTACACGAACTCACCGTGCCGGCCGGGCAGACCGTGATCGATTGGGTGCCACTGAGGTTCCCCTCCGTGCGCGCCGAAACCCGGTTTCTGGCGGAGTGGTTCCTGGACGACCTGCGCCAATCACCCGCCACCAAGGTCCAGGTCCTGCCGTCGGATGCGCTTAAGGAGTTGGCCTCGCTCGCCGGGGACCGGGGGATGGGCTTGTTCGATCCGCTCGATCGTCTGAAGCCGCTGCTCGAACACGCTGGAACCGACTTCGTCACCTTGGACGAGGAAGGGCTGCCGCAGTTTCGGGGGACGCTCCTGCTCGCGGCGACGGGCACCCTTGAACGCGCCGAGGCTTCGCGCCTGAAACGCGCGCTTCGCAAGCCCCTCGCGGCTGGCGTCCATATCCTCTGGTTCCGCCAACCTGATCCCGAGGCGACGGCGGCGCCGATCATTTGCTGGCATGGCCCTGATCAGGGAACATTGGTTGTTGCTGAGACTTTCCCGCTTGCCGTGTCAGAATGGACTGCGGCCGACCAACAACGAGTCCTGGTCCTGGCACGGCTGGCGCTCGCCCCTGAGAAACACGGCCCCCTGTCGGACACCGATCCCGTGGTTGACCTATGAAACCAAACACCCGCACCCGCTTGCTGTTCGCCGCTCTCCTCGCGTCGATCCCCTTGAGGCTCGGGACGCCGGTTTGTCAGGCTGGCGGCCTCGAACCGTTGACCACGGCTGTGTTTGACTTCGAGTCAAGAGACGATGTGGGCAAAGAAGCAGGCCCCCAGGCTTCGAGTCTCATCAACGCCCTGCTCTCGGCCGAACCCGACCTGATCACAGTCGAACGCGCCGAATTGTCCAAGCTCCTCGACGAACAGGAACTGGGCCTCGCCGGCACCATCAGCACCGAGACCGCGGCCAAGGTCGGCCAACTCACCGGCGCCAAAGTGCTGGTCACCGGACGCGTCTTCAAGGCCGGACCCGAAACGGTGCTCGTCGCGAAGATCATCGGGACGGAGACCAGCCGCGTGTACGGCGAAGTGGTCAAAGCGGGCGGCAAACCCCTGACCGACCTGGCGACCGAGTTGGCGGGCAAGATCGCCAACACCGTCCGCGCCAAGGCCGACACGCTCGTGGCCAAGACGCGCAGACCGGAGGACCGGGTCGCGGCGATCCGCCGGGCGCTGGGCGCCGCCCCGCGGCCAGCCGTGCGGGTGACGATCCCCGAACGGCATTTCGGCGGACCCACGTTCGACCCAGCGGCCGAGACCGAATTCAACAAGCTGTTGGGCGAATGCGGCTTCACGGTCCTGGACGCCAAGGCCGAGCAGAAACCGCGGTTCGAATTGACCGGTGAGGCCTTCAGCGAGTTCGGGATGCGCAAAGGGAACCTCGTCTCCTGCAAAGCCCGCGTCGAAATCAAGGTCCGCGACACCGCCACGGGCGAACTGCGCGCCGTGGACCGGCACATGAGCGTCGCGGTGGATGTCAGTGAGCAACTGGCCGCCAAGACCGCCCTTCAGCGCGCTGCCGGTGAGTTGGCGGAGCGCGTCATTCCCAAGCTGGTCCAATGAAACAAGCGCTGGCCGCCGGTGTGCAACGTCTGGGTCTCCTCGCCGTGCTTGCGGCACTTATCCCATCATCGATGGCTGCCACGCGTGTGGCGTTGATGAACGCAATCTGCGAGGACAATTCCTATCGCAGCACCGTTGCGGCAATGGATTTCACCGCGGCATTGCAGGCGGAGATCGCGCCTGGCACGCAGGCTCTGGAATGGGTGGAACGCGAGTCCTTGGCGCTCGCCGAGAATGAGTTCCAACTGACGCGTCTCGGCTTGGTGGATCGCTTTGAGTCTGTTCGCTCCGGACTCTGGGCCAAGGCCGATTGGATGGTTCTGACCCGCATCTCCACCAACGCAATGGACAGGAGAAACCTCAGCCTGGAAATCGTTGGCCTGGATCGCGCGGAGAGCCTGTGCAAGACGAGCTTTCAAATCCATGCCGGCGCGGGACCCCTCACATTCGGCACGGAGACGATCTCGCGCACGGCCGTTGCGCTGGGACAAATGCTCGATGCAGCGAGACACGAGGCGGCTGACCAACTCCCGAAGACGAAGGTGGCAGTGCTGTTTATCACACCTTCAGGACGGATCGGTGAGTATCCGGGCCTGCGCGAGGCCTTCGCCGATGCCCTGACCGCCTCGGCCCCAGGAGGCAACCGCCTGCATGTGATACGTTTCGAACATGCCGGCGAAGCCATCGACGAAGCCAACCTGGTGCTCAGCGGATTGGCCCAAGTCAATCCCGATGCCTGGCAGTTGGTGGCGGACCACTATGTGTGGGGGCAGTGCAACGTCGAAAAGCGGAGAACGTTCGATCGCGCCTCACGCACCTGGAACGACCAGCGATACTGCACGGCCACACTGTCCGTGTGGGATGGTCGTCACGATCTGAAGAGCGCGACCGTGCAGGTCACCAACGCGGCCACATCCGAGGCGCTGGGGGGCGAGTTAGCGCGGGCCGTCAGACCACGGATACTGGAACATGGCACAACCGAGCCTGCGGCTCTGGTGCGTCAGCGCATCTCCGAGTCCCTGGTCGCACAGGCGATTGCCCTGACTTCAGCATGTCCGGCACCCTGGCTGGCCGCCGCTGAGGGAAAGGCGGCATGGCTCGAAATCGTCCAGATTCTCGAGACCGCATGCTTCTTCGATCCGGGCAACGCCACAGCCCGCGAGCTTTGGGTCCGGGTGCGCTGGGGACGGATGGCATCCTTCGCAAGCCAGAACGAGTTCTTCTTCGCCCGTCGCCGGAGCCAGGCATGGCAAAAACATGTGACCCAGTTTGGATTCAAATCAGCCTGCCCTGTGCCGCGTCATAATTGGTGGGAAACAAACAGCATCGCCGCGGAATACGTTCTGTCGGCGTGGCGCCCGGTCGAGATGTTCAATTTCTCCCAGGATGACCAAGCGCGCTGGGGCGTCCCGCGCGACGCGGGCGGGCCGGAGATTTGGGAATGGCGCCGCCAATTTGCCAGCGATTTGTTCGCCCGATGGGAGACCGCGCCGGAGGATTCACTGGTGTCCGCGCGATCATGGGACCTGGTCTACGCAGCGCTCTCGACAGTCGGCGGCGAGTTTGTCGTTCGCGATGCGGCTCAGCGCCAGCGCGTTTTGGATCGGCTGTGGCCTCGACTTGTCGAGGGTGCGAGGAATCGCCGCGCGAGATTCGATGAAGCGTATCTGCGCAACGTGAGCCTGCACTTCGCCGCCCTCGGACGACCGGGAGGAGAGCGCGCCCTGCTCGCGCAATTGGACGAGGCAAACACGGCTCAGGCCGCCCGGGAAGCATCCGGGCCGATCATCTTGCCCACCATCGATCAACTCAATTCGGAGAGGTAATGAGGTCCATCCATGCCACGATATCACGCCACATGCACCGGACGCACTGCCATGTTATCGCTTGTCTGCGCGTTGCTCTGCCCGGGCTGGCTGGTTGCAGCCGACGGAACTTCAACCAAGCCGGGCGTTGTCAACACAAACCAGCTTGCCACATGGAAATCGATCACCAACCGGTGGGCCGCCGTGTCTTGGGATGAACTGAAACAGGCAGCGCAATCGGGCGATTCGACCGCCCAGTTGTACCTCGCCCTCTCGATCCGCTCCGGCCGTGGCCAGGAACAGAATCCCGCAGCCGCTCTCGAGTGGCTCAAGGCAGCCTCAGACAGTGGTCTCGCCGCCGCACGGGTTGAACTGGGCTGCCAATACCAGGCGGGCCGCACGCTTCCGCGGGATTATGCCGCGGCTGAACGGCTTTTCCGGCTGGCCGCCGAGCAAGGCCATCCGATGGGGCAGAACAACCTGGGCAACCTCTATCTTCAAGGATGGGGCGTGCCCAAGGACCCAGCCGAAGCGGTCCGGTGGTTCCGCAAATCGGCCGAACAGGGCGAGGCGATTGGTCAGGCGAATCTGGGATGGGCCTACGAAAACGGAGTCGGTGCCGAGCGAGACCGGCCCAGCGCAGAACTCTGGACCCGCAAGGCTGCCGAGCAAGGACTCGCCTACGCGCAGTGCGCAATGGGACGCATGGCCGAACACCAGCCGAGAACCGGTGGCAATCAGGCCGTGGCGGCGAATTATGAGGTCGCCGCCGAATGGTATCTCAAGGCGGCCCAGCAAGGACACGCCCAGGCGATGTTCAATCTGGCCGAACTCTACAACTACGGCAAACTGGACTACAACTACCCGGAGGCCGTGAAGTGGTACGAGAAAGCCGCCAACCGGGGCCTGCAGGCTGCAGCCATGCAGCTTGGAGACCTCTATTCCGAGAACCACCCCGACTTTCCCGCGAATCTGACCGAGGCGATCCGCTGGTATCGTGTTTCCGCGGAGACGGGCGACCAGGAGGCGCAGTATCGGTTGGGCTGCCTCCTGCTGGATGAGAAGTCGGGGCGTCAAAACCGCGCGGAGGCGGAGCAATGGTTGAACAAAGCGGCCGAAAGCGGCTTTGCCGAAGCGAACATCAGATTGGCATCGCTCCGCAATCAATCGCCGGACACGGTCGCCGCCAGCCTCACTCGCGATGAACTCGAGCGTGCCGCCTCTCGGGGCGAGGGACAGACGCGGCTGATCTTGGGCAAGGCTTACGAAGAAGGTGTGGGCGGTCCAATCGACTCCCCTGCAGCGGCCCGAACGTACTGGTGGGTGGCCAACGCCGGGCCTGATAAGGACCGGCCTGAGGCCTTACGCCGGGTCGTGAAACTGTATGCCGCGAAGAAAATTGGCTTCGACACGACGGAAACCCGGTTCCGATTGCCGGCGTCCCGCGAGGAACTGGCGAAGTGGCTCGACGATTATCGCAGGCTGATTCCCCCGGGCGAAACGGAGTTTGAGATCAGCGAGATGTTCCTGCACGGAGAACTGTTGCCGGAGAACAAATCCAAAGCCGTCGAGTGGCTGACCCAAGCGGCCAAGAACGGCAGCGCCCCAGCCATGAACAGGCTGGGGGATTTCTGGGCCGCTGGATCGGGTGGCCAGACCAATCTGCACGAAGCCGTCCGCTGGTATGCCAAGGCAGCGACCAACGGGCTTGCCGCAGCCCAGTTGAATCTCGCCCGTGCGTACCTGGACGGGCGCGGCGTCCCACACGACCTTGTCGAGGCGGCCGCCTGGATGCGCTTGGCGGCCGCACGGAAAAATTCCGAAGCAATCGCCCACTTGCCGAGGATCGAGACACGGCTGACACCAGATCAAAGCGCGGCAGCCCAACAACGAGTCGGGGAGTTGGGCGAAACCATGACCGACTCGGCACAACGAGAGAATTGACCCCTCGAACGGCATCGAAGAAAGCCGGAGGGGCGCATCGCACTGTTCGATGCGACTCCGTTGTCACTCGACAGAATTCCGCATCACGCCGATCCCCTCGATCTCCACTTCAACGACGTCGCCCGGCTTGAGTGCCGAGGTGGTCCCGGGCGTCCCGGTGAAAATGAGATCGCCGGGCTGAAGCGTGACGTACCGGCTGATCATGCTGACGATGGCCGCCGCGTCGTGAATGAGTCGGCTGGTGCTGTCCTGTTGCTTCACTTCGCCGTTGACGCGCACGCGCAACTCGAGGTTGTTCCAATCCAGTCCGGTCACGATCCAGGGGCCGACCGGACCGAACGTGTCGCTCCCTTTGGCCCGCCACCATTGGATGTCCTTGTCCTGTTCGTCATTCTGCCAGTAGCGCTCGCTGACGTCATTGCCGCAGGTGACGCCGAAGATCGCTTCGGCCGCCTTCTCCCTCGAGGCCTGCCGGGTCGTCTTGCCGATGACAAGCACCAGTTCCCCCTCGAAGTGGACGTCGCGTGCGTCCTTGGGAAGGACGATCGCCGCGCCGTGGCCGATAAGACACGATGGGCTCTTGAGGAAGGGCTGCGGAATCCGGAATTTGGGGGGAATCTCCTCACTGTTCAGGTGGCTCCTGTAGTTGCCCGCCATCGCCAGCACCTGCGTCGGCTGCGTCGGCGGAAGCAACTTGACCGTGTCCAAGGAATAAAGCCGGTCGGTCCGGACCCACGCGCCAAACAGATCGCCGGACAGTTCCCGAACCTGCTCGCCTTCCATGACGCCATAGGCGGTCGTGGCGCCGCGTTGGAACCTGACAAAGCGGGCCTGTGCAGGCGAGGTGTCCGCAGCCCACCCGGCGGCGCCGATCACAACCGCCCCCAGAAGAACCAGCAGTGTCCTGGCACATCGAACGATCGAAACGGGTCGGACAATCGGACGCTCCACTTGATGAGAAGTCATTGCATTCATGTGCATTGTTGGACGAATGGAACCACTTCTTCGCGAAGGGAGGCAACAGCCGATTCGCGTGTCTCACCACCTTTCGCGATTGCATCGCGGCAGCAATCGGGGCAAAGATTGCACCGTGTTCCGCATCGAAACATCACCTGCCTTGAACTTGTCCCTGAACCCTAAGTCCCGGAGGTCATCCATGAATCAACCGTCAACCGCACTGAATCGCCGCAGTTTCCTCACCGCCGGAGCCGCGTCGGTCGCTCTCGCGGCCGCCGGAGCCGCGCCCGCCACGCGCGGGGCGGAGAGCGAGAGTGGACGGATCGTCACGCCGCCTCCGGGCAAACGGCTGTTGCTCGCGTGCAAACTGGGGATGATTGCGTCCGAGGCTGCAGGCAGGAAGCTCACGGTGGTCGAGCGCCTGCGAATGGCCGCGGACGCCGGCTTCGACGGCGTGGATTTCGACCAGGCCGGCGAGTACACGCCCGAGCAGGCGCGCGACGCGGTGCGGCAGTCGGGAGTCTTCGTCCACAATGCGATCAATCACGCCCATTGGGAGAAGCGCTTGACCAGCGCCAGCGCGGAGGATCGCGGTCGAAGCCGGGCCAACATCGAGCATTGCCTGCGCGTGTCGCACGCGGCCGGCGGCAGCGGCGTGCTCATCGTGCTCGGCAAGGGCGACGACGGCCCGGCGGAAGTCATCGAGGAGCGCTGCCGCCAGGAACTGAAGCAGTTGCTTCCGCTTGCCGCATCGCTCGGACAGCCGATCCTGATCGAGAACGTGTGGAACCAGATGTTCTATCGACACGACGGGCCGGCGGATCAAACCCCAGACCAGTTCATCAGGTTCGTCGACAGCCTCCAAAGCCCGTGGATCGGCATGTACTTCGACATCGGGAATCATTGGAAATACGCCCAGCCGGCGGACTGGATTCGCGCCTTCGGCCATCGGTGCGTCAAACTGGACGTGAAGGGATTCAGCCGGGCGCGCAACACATTCGTCGATATCACCGCGCCCGATGACGACCTCCCGTGGGATCAGGTCCGCAAGGCGCTTCAAGACATCGGCTACTGCGGCTGGGCCACTGCGGAGGTGGGCGGCGGCGACGTCAAGCGCCTCACGCAAGTGCGCGAGCAGATGCAGAAGGCGTTCGGACTCTAATCCAGAGTTTCCAGGAAGATGTCCTTGTACCAGGCCTCGCTCGGCGGGCCGCCGTGAATCTGGACACCGATCAGACCCGCTTGCTCGATGGTCTGATCGGTTTCCGTGTAGTCGGCGGTCTGCACTCCGTTGATCCAGAGTTGAACCCGCCGGCCCTCGCACCGAATGACGTACTCGTTCCAGTCGCCCCGCTTGAGCACTTTGTCCACTCGCGCCTTGTCCGACTTCGCCAGCACTTTGTTCCGACGCGATTCATCGTAGAGGCAGCCCCACCACTCCGGATCGCCCAGATCCGCCTGATAACCGATCATCTCGTGGTGGTTCGGAATCCTGCGCGACCGGACTTGGATGCCGGCATTGGCGCCGGTCCCGAGAATCTTGAACTTCACCCTGAGAACGAAGTTCGTGTAGGCGCGCGTGGTGCACAGAAACTCGTTGCGCGGCACGGGCGCCTTCAGCGAGCCGCCCACCAAAGCGCCCTCGACAACCCGCCATGTCGTGTTGGTGTCCCCCTCCCATCCGCCAAAGCTGCGCCCGTCGAACAGGCGGACGCTCCGGGTCGGCTCGGCGGCGAGGGTGTCGAGCGCAAGCAAGGCCCCAATCAGAACGAGAACAGACGTTTTCATGGCGTGACAGCGCAATCATGCGCCCAGCCGCGCAGCGTGGAAAGCCAAAACAGTGCAAAACCAAAACGCGCGGCAATCTGATTGTGAGCAGGTTCAAAGCCCCGTGTTGGGAGCGCTCTTGCGCAACACGCGGGCGCACCGAACGAGTTCATCGGTCGCGGGTCATCACTCACTGCCGCGCTCTCCCTCCGGCACAGCCAGCCACACATCGAACTCGCCCAGCGAGGCCCACGGACCGCGCGCGTGGCCGCTGAGCGCCACCAGGCGCACAAACCGCACTGGCGGCGTTGGCGCGACCTCGATCGCCTGCACCGCATCGCCCGGCGCAAGCGTCCCGCGCGCGACCGGTTCGCTCCAGTTCTGCCCATCGGGGCTGACGTAGAGGGCGTAGTCCTTGATCGTCCCATTCGGGTTGCCATCGAGGCGCGGCATCAGGCGAATCCCGCCCAACCGCACGGCCCGCTCGAAGACGATCTGAATCTCGTGCGGAAATCCAGGGGCGCCTTCGCCCCAAGGCGTGTGCCACATGGTCCGGGGATCGCCATCCAGAGCGAGGGCGGCGTCGTGGCCGGTCTGGGCGCTGTCCGCTCGATGCACCTTGGCGCCGAGTTTCTGCATGACCGACTCCGGCGCCATGAGGCCTTCAATCTGCGCGATCGAGCACTCGACCTTCGGGCGGAAGGCCTGACTGGCCATGTAACTCAACAGACTGTGCCGGAGTTGGCGGGCGACTGGATTGGATTCAAGGTCGAAACACAGGTCGATGCTCGAGACCAGCAGCCTGCCCGAGCCAACCCTGGCTTCAAAAACCAGACCGAGCCGGCGATTGGTGAACCAATCATCGATGACCTGGACGGTCGGGCGCACGTCCGACGGGAGACCGTCGAGGATCATCGCCCCGGCCC
>DAOOQY010000080.1:0-10372 GCA_035389025.1 Verrucomicrobiota bacterium | reverse complement strand
TGTCGGTCACGGGCGTCCAGGTCTCTCCCCGATCGGTCGAGTCACTCTGCATCAGCCGATGCGGCGCGGGGCCGTTGTCCCGCATGAGCGTGTACAGGGAACCATCCGCCCGCCGAACGATGCTGGGCTGGATGTTGCCGCCGCCGATCAGGGGCGGACTGAAACGCCACGTTGCGCCCCAGTCGTCCGTGATGGCCATGAGCGAGAAGGAGAAACCATCGTGATACAGGGGCACGATGAGGCGGCGGCCCTCGAGCACGAACGGATGCGCCCGGGTCATCCAGCCCAGGCGCCTATACAGCTTGTCCGTGGCGTGCTGCCGCATAGCGTCGAGGAATTCCTGCGCCTCGCGGCGGTCCTGCTCGGGCAGGGCGGATTCCCGAACGAACTGTTCGAGAGACGGCAGGCGCCGGGCGATCTCGTCCTCGAATTCCTTTCCGGGGGTGACGTGGAGGATGTCCGTGGCGGACCAGCGCGGGGGGCCGTCGCGATGGTAATCCGAGGCGATGCGGTACTTCATGAGGGCGCTTTCCCACCGATTGGCCAGGATTGTCGGCCACAAAAGCCAAAGCCGGCCTTCAGGATCGATGAACATCGCGCAATTGGTGTCCGGATAGCCGGGCGTGTCGGCCATGGTAAACCGTTGGCTCCATTGCCGGGACCCCTTGCGCTTCCGCGCCCCTTCGATCTTCACGTCGTCCGCGGTGCGCTCGCCCGAGCCGTGAAACCAGCAGACCAGCAGGTCGCCGCGCGGCGTTTCGACGATGCACGACGCGTGGTTGTGCCACGTCTCGAGCGGGAAGAGAATCTCGGCCTCGTGGAATGGCCGCGCGCGTCCGGACTCCGCCGTCTCCCCGCCCGCCTGTGCAGTCGTCAACGCGAGGCCCAGTCTGATGGCGGCCGCCGCGGCGCCGAGTCGGAGCCAGGCGCCGGCGTTCCCAAGCTGGAAAGAGGTCATGGACGCTCTCGATATCACGGCGGACCGCAAACCGCCACACAAAGTGTCAACGAGCCGGTGCCGGTCTTCGGCGTCCCCGAGGCCAGCCGGGCAAGGGAAGGGCGATTCCAGACCAGCACCTGGTCGGTCGTGCCGTTGAAAGTTCGATTGAGACGTCACCCCCGATCACCAGGGCAAGATCGGTCACGTCAATCGGAGAAGAGCAGAAGCCCGGTAAGCGGTGAACGGATTCCGACAGAAAAAGAGAGCGGGACGGCGCGCGCGCCGTCCCGCTCCGAGCGACTCGACTTCGTGCTCGAGTCTACGGGTATACAACCTGGTAGAACGCGGCTCCCGGCAGCGGTGAACTGTCGGTGAACGTGGCCGTTCCACCAGCGCCAACGGTCGCGGTTCCAATCGTCACCCACGCGCCGCCAAGCGCTCCAACGCGCCGGATCGAGTAGGCGCGGTCGATATCGCCGCTGAAGGTCAACACCACGTTTCCGGCGGCATACACGGGCATGTGCAGGACGGCCTTGTCAGGCTCGGCAGCGCCCGGTGTATAGTAGACCCGGAGTTGCGGACGATTCCGTTCCTCGACCTGCTCGGATGTTCCGAAGCCCCAGCCGTCGCCGGCATCCACCCACGGCAGAACTACCCATCCGTAGTTGGGACGCGCTCCGCGGACCCAGGCCTGGACGTCCCACGTGACCTCGAGCGAGTGAAACGCCGCCTGGACATTCGGGGCGAGCGTGGGGTTGCCCACCGCAACGCTCGGCGTTTCGACGGCTTCGATGCCATCGGCCGTCACCCCGTTGTCGAGCATGTTCCAGGTGTCGGTGTGCTGCCACGGCTTGAGCATGGCGTGGAACTTGCCGCCGTCGCCCATGGCATTGCCGACCATCGAGGCCAGGTCGAGCATCGCAACGTCAATGCGCGAGCCGGGCGGGATTTGGCCGGGTTCGGTGCCGATGATGTCGCCGAACTGAAGCAGCACCTGCTCCTCGTTCCGATCGCCTGCGCTCACGAAGTAATCGACATAGACCGAGGCGATCGCCGAGTTGTCAGTGTCGGGCGCGTTGGCCCGGATGCGCGTGTCCTGCACGCTGTAGTATTCGTTCACGTCCTGACGGAAGCTCGTCGTGGCGGTCCCGGCCGGCAACCAGAGGACGCGAAGCCGGGGGCGATCATCGGGATTCGCGGCTTCCGACGGGCTGAAGACCGTGCCATCGAGCCGGGTCGGCCAGCCCGGCATCAGCCAGCCATGATTGGGCTCGCCGGCGTTCACCCAGGCTTGCACATCCGTCGTGACGCCCAGGCTGAAGGTGCCGGTGCCCGTGTTGGCGTCGCCGTTGGCCAGGCCCAGGAAGGAATCGTACGTCGAACGCGCATGGATATCGTCGGGGACAAACCCTTCGTAGCCGTTTCCGACGCTGTTGTACGTCGAGGTCTCCGGGTCCCAATCCACCAGCATCCGGTAAAGCGGGCTGGCGTCGCCTTGCGCGTTGCTCACGGTCGGCGGCGCGGTGAGCCAGAGTTCGGCGCTGACGATGATGGCGTCGGTCGGGATCTGGCCGGAACCGGTGCCCACAATGTCGTCGAATCGCATGAGGATCTGGCAGGCGTCGGTGGTGGTCTCACTCTCCCGCGCATCGATCCACAGCCCGTTCCCGTTGTGTCCCATCGGGTAGGCCGTGTCGGGGTTGATGAGTGTCAGCTCGCAATCGGCTGCGCCCGTGTAGACGCCATAGCCGCGGTCGACCCCTTGCTGGAACTCGGCCACACGCAGCAGTCCGACCCGCACCGGAACAACCCCTGTTCCCGCCCCGTTGTCGGCAGCGGTGAGCGTCACTGTCACCGATCGAACGCCCAGGGCGGGTGAGCTGTTCACGTTACGGAACGTGACGGCGCGGATGAGTGCCTGGGCCGCGGCCGGGGTGGCCGCGTTGTTGAGCGCGACGACGAGCGGCGCGGTGCCCACACCGCCGGTCAGGGTGCCGATAGGCGTGCCTTCGAAGGAGACGTCGGAGCCGGACACGGCAATCTGGCCGACGTCGGACCCCGTGCTGCGGATTTCGAGCCGGTCGTCCGGCGAACCGTTGGCGGTCACCGCGACAGTCAGCTTGCCCTGGTCGTAGTGGGCCGTGAGCGGGTCGGCCACCGTGGCCCGAGATGCGATGGCGATGGCCGGCATTCCGCTGCCATAGACCACGACCTCGGCAGGCAAGGCCACCGTCGCGTCGTTGTCCTGAAGCGTCACGCCCACGTCAGCGGGGTCGATGGCCGCATAGGTCGGGTCGCTCGAAGCCACGGTGTTCTCCACCGTGAATGCCAAGTCGCCGCCGCCGACCAGGTTGTCCACGGCCGTGACGGTGACTGTCTGGGGAGTGCCCCAGGTTTGCGGCGTGAACGTCAGAGTCGTCGGCGCAACGGGCCCATTGGCCGGATCGCCCGAGGTGACGGTGACAACAACGTCGGACGCAGGCTGGCTTCCGAGCACGACCGTGAAGCTGGCGGTCGCGCCCTCGACGATGCTCAGGGTGACTGGGTCGACCAGGATGCCGACGGTGTCATTGTCGACGTTGGTCACGGCCACGTCCAAGGCGTTCTTGCCGTTGTAAGCGGGATCGGTGCTGGTCGCCGCCGCCGTCACGATGGTGTAGGCGATGTCACCGTCATCGATCGGGTCGTCGACGCCGGTCACAGTAACCGTCTGAGGCATCGACCAATTGTCCGGCGTGAAGGTCAAGGTCGCCGTCGAGACGCTTCCCTCGGTCGGAGCACTCGATTCGACTGCGATCGCGACACTCGCCGTCGGCGCAGTGTTGAGCTGGACGGTGAAGGTGGCGGTGCCGCCCTCTTCGGTTGTGATCAGGCCGCCGGTCGGACTCACGGTAATCCCGACCTCGCTGTCCGCGTTGAGCACGGTCACATCGGCGGGATTGAGTCCGTTGTAGTTGAGATCGGCGCTGCTCGCCGGGGCCAGGATCACCGTGTAGACGATGGGGCCGTCTTCGAGATCGTCGTCCTGCCCGGTAATGACAACCGTTTGCGGTTGGTCCCAGTCCTCGGGCGCAAAGGTGAGGGAGGCCGGCGCAACCGCGCCCTCGGTCGGATCGCCCGAACTGATGGCGATCGTCACAGCCGCTGTCGGCTGGGTGTCCAACACGACGGCGAATGTCGCTGTCCCGCCGTACTCGCTGGTCTCGAGATTCTCCTTCGGCGTCACGGTGAATCCCGGCGTCGCCCCGAGAACGAAGACGAACGAGGCGATCGGTTCGGTGGGATCCACCGGGGTCTCGAGGAGATTGATCCAGGAGTAGTAACCCGCTTCCTGCCACTCGTGCGTGGCCGGGATGTCGCGGGATTGGATGATCCAACCGTCGCCGGCGTCGTTGACCTCATAGGTCACGATGTTGTCGGCGTTGTCGACCATGCCGCCTTCGGGCGACACGATCAGGACGCCGTGCGCCGGGGAGAGGCCGTTGATCTTGAGTTCCCATTGGCCGTAATCGAGCGTCTGAACCGTGAACCGGGGCGCCGTGCCGCTGAACATGTCGATCGTACCGTCGGCCAAAAACCGGCCCGAGATGACGGTGGTGTCTGCTTTGGGCACGAAGACGAAAGCCACCGGGTCGCGTTCGCCCCCCGGATCGCCGCTGTCCTTGGACCAGACCGTCCATGTGCCGGTGTCGGCATTGGCGTGCGAGAGGGCGTAGTTATCCTCGTTCTTGGCGCCCAGGACCAGGAGCACGCCGTCCTTCCTCGAGTCGATGCCCAGACTGGTCAAATCCACCGTGTAGGAGGCGTTGCCGAGGTCGATGAAATGGGTCCCCAACTCGAGGCCCGGCGAACCCCGGAAGGCGTCGAGGGTGGTGTTGTTCATGGTGACGGGGTCGCTGTAGTGGGCGTACCCGGCAATCCACTTGTCATACGGGAACCACGCCGCGGCCACATTCATGTCGTACTCGATCACCGAGGTCGCGGTCGCGTTCGGCAGGGTCATGCACACCGGAATCCAGTATCCATTCTGCGTCGTGGTATCCGAAAACCCGAGGTGGCTGGTGACGAAGTTCGTGCCGGGATAAATCAGATGCCCGTTGTCGCGTCCGTTCTGCCGGACGCTGGTCATCAGCACGCCGCCGGTCACGTCGTCGGAGACATCCTCGCCGATCTGCACGTCGTAGTCGCCGTTGTTCGCGGTGGGGCGCACGCGGAAATCGTTGATCGCATACGAAGCCGTCACAGTCACGGAACTGGCCGTGTTGTCGAAACTGTTCACAACCACGTCGAGGTTGGCCGCAGCCACGCCGTGCGGCGGCACCGGGTCGGCGCGCAGCGTCCCGAGTGTGCCCAGAAGCAGCGCAGATGCCGCAAGCAGAGCCGCGCGGCGCGCGACGCGCGAACTCGAGCCGGAGAATGGCGTTGGCCGCAACCGATCGAAACGAGCGGTTCGTTGGGATGAGGATCTTCGTGTCATAGGTTCATTTGCGGTTGAGGGTTGTCAGTCGATGTCGTGAAGAGTCGATCCGTTGCTGCTGGCATTGCGGACGCGGTCGTAGATGCGCTGCGGGATGAACTCGGCGTGACCGTCGCAGAAGGTCATGTTGGCCCCCGCCGCGCCGTGGTTGTCGCTCGGGTCGGGAAAGTTCTCCCTGTCCTTGTCCAACTGCACGTCGTCGCCGTCGTGAAGGAGATAGACGCGCGAGGGGCCCGGCCGGGTGCCCGGCGGCAAGCCGGTGTACCTCTCCTCCACGGTGAGCGTGAACTCGGCGACGCTCGATTCCCGCTTCTTGCCGTAGACCGTGTTGTTGATGATGCTGTTCCAGGAGCCGAAGCACTCGTAACTGGTCCCGGGCTGCTTCCTGTTGCGCCCGTTGTCGAAAAGATCGACCACGTAGGTCTGACCGTCCCGCACGGTCACATTGGTCCGGATGAAGTTCTGCGTGTTCGGGCAGATGAAACTGCCGAAGCTGCGCACGTAGGCCGGGTAAAGCCAGTTGAGATCGTCGTCCGTCGAGTCACGATCGGTGTAGGTCTTCAGAGCGTCTGGGATCGTGAAACGGAAAGGCGCCGACGGCCCCGAATAATGCCCATTGTAGTCGTCCGCATACATCTGGCTCCCCAGACCCAGTTGCTTGAGATTATTCAGGCAGCCGATCCGCTTGGCCTTGTCCTTCGCCCTCCCCAACGCAGGCAGCAACATCGCCGCCAGAATCGCTATGATCGCAATCACCACAAGCAGTTCGATCAGCGTGAAAGCGCCGTCCGATCCCCGCACCGCGTCCGAATGACCCGCTTCTTGAGCTGTCGAGACGACTTTTTCTCCTTGCTGTCGCGTGTCCGGGCACGAGACCGGCCATCCGGATGCGGCTGACTTGGCGTGTCTGTAATCCATAGCGCTCGCCTCATGAGACCAGCCTCGCATCGCGGTCCGATGTCAGTGGTGTGACGTTCGCGTGACCTTTCCGGAAGCCCTCTTCAGAACCGTTCCGGACACTGAGCCCCATGAAATCGTCACCAGAATGCGTGACGCGCAACGGCCCTGTCAAGACCTCAGCCCATGCACCCCGGTCATCGCAGCCCCAATTCATGAAGTCGAAAGGGTCGGAGTGGGGACGGCTCGTCCCCCGCCATGTCAAGTGAAGACGGCGTTTGTCGGCGACGGGGCCGTCGCCGCTCCACATTGTCGAGAGTCAAAGCGGTGAGCCGAATGAGGCACGCCGACCACATGCAACAGTGCAAGCACCTGTTTGAAATGCCAGAGATGGGAGTGGCCTCGGTCGGTCGAGTGTCTCAAGGGGATACAATCCCTCCCTCGGGCCTCGCGTCTGGCCCGCCGGCGCTCCCGCAAAAATCGGAATTCACTCTTGCACAGACCCTCATTCGCGCAGACGCCCATAATACTGGCGGATGGCCTCCATCGCGGCGTCCGGGAAGTCGGTGGCGAAACTGGCGCAGCCCAGATCGAGCAGGCGGTGAAAGACGCGAGGGTCCTTCTGTCCCCACGGCAGGGTCTGAAACAGAATGCCGTGCTCGCGCAGTTCGCGTCCGGTCTCGCGCAGAAATGCCTCGCTCGGGAAGAAGACGCCCTCGGGGCTGGTGTTGACATGAATCTGAAGCTGATCAATGCCGGCGAAACGGACGGCGCGCAGCGCTTCGAGGCGTTGGGCGAGCCGGGCCTGCGGGTCGGTCGCCGAATCCGTCGACGGGCTCGTCCAGTTGCGCGGACCGCCCATCCAGTGGAGTGTCCGCGACCTGGGGGCGAGTTGGCGCCAGAGCTCGAGTTCGTCGTGCTTCGTGCTGGCCAGGATCAACTGGGGATGCACCTCGACGGTCTCGGCGGCAAGCCGCCTGAAATCGACCTTCTTGATGTCGATGTAGAGGGCGCGGTCCGGATGGGCTTTGAGCCGTTGGACCATCTCGGCCAGGCTGATCATCCGTTGCCCTTTGAATTGACTGTCTCGAAAACTGCCAACATCGAGCTGCCTGGCCTCCTCGAATGTGAGATTCTCGACGCCCTTCCTCCTCAGTTCCTCCGGCGCGTCGGGCAGGATTCGCGCGAAGTTGGCGTCGTGGAACGAGACGATCACGCCGTCCTTGGTCTGCCGCAGATCAGCTTCCGGGATGCAGCCCAGTTTCCACCCCAGTTCGAACGCTTCGAGCGAGCCTTCGGGCGCCAGATCGCCCGCGCCACGATGCGCTTGCACAACCACCTTGCCGAGCGGGATGTGGTCGCGCACGTTCCACTCCGCCGGTCCCCGCTGGTAATACTCGCGAATCGCCTCCATGGCGACGTCCGGGCGGTCCGTGCCGAATCCGGCGGACCCGAGGTCGAGGAGCCGGACGTAGGCGTCGGGCCGCTCGGGGACATTCCAGGGCATGGTCTGAAACTCGATGCCGTGCCGGCGCAACTCGACACCCGCGCGGCGAATGAAGTCGTCGCTGGGCACCATGGCGCCTGTGTTGGTGTCGAAGTGGCAATGCACCTGGAGCCGATCGATGTGGGCGAAGTTCGATTCCCGGAGCGCGGCGAAGCGCTTCTCGACCTGGGTGTCGTTCGTGTCGCCCCAAGTGCCCACCCACAGGAAGGCATCGCTGCGGGGCGCAACCGCCTTCCAGCGGCCCAGGTCGGCCTCCACGCCCGTCGCCAGCACCACCTGGTCATGCACACCCTCGGTCGCCTTCGCCATGACCGCGAAGTCCACGTTCTTGACATCGAGATAGACCGATCGCTTCGAGTCCCGCTCGAGCGCCGCAACAATCTCCGCCAGGCTGACAATCCGCTGTCCGGCGAATTGCGGCCCGCGGAATGCGCCGATGTCGAGTTGCCTGGCCTCCTCATACGTCAGGTCCTCGAGCCTGCGCTTGCGCAGGGCGTCGGGCGCGTTTGGCAGAATCCGGGTGAAATCCTTGTCGTGGAACATCATCACGTGCCCATCCTTCGTCGTCCGCACGTCCACCTCGGGAATGCAGCCCATGCCCCAGGAAAGCTCGGGCGCCTCGATGGTGTTCTCCGGGGCCAGAAAGCCGGCACCCCGGTGCGCGACCACCGAAACCCTCTGGATCGGAATGTCCCGGATGTTCCAGACGGGCTCCGCCGCCCCCGCCGTTCCCAGGAGCCACGCAGCGCAAACGCATCCCATCCCGATCAGTCTCCGATAATAGCTCTTCATCCAGTCAGTCTTCCCTTGCCCTCCCGCGTTCGAGGCTCTGATGAGCTACTCTGCGAAGCCGGGGCGGATGGGTCAAGGCCTCATCGAGCAACTTGGGGTCACATCTTCATTTTTGACAATTGTCTTCGTGCTGGGTCGATCCGGTCCTGCCGGGCCTTGCGCCCAGGAACCGCCGGGCAGACTGGGCTGATGGTCCGCGCCACTCCCGACACAATGTCAAAAATGAAGATGTGACCCCAAGCACTGGGGAAAGAGTTGCCAGGCGCGCGGGGGCATGATTGTCTGTGGTGCATACAGAAAGCGAAAGGTTCAAGGCTTATGATGAAGCACCGTGTCTCGAAGGGGCGCGTCCGCCGGTGGCTCGCCTCCGGGTTGGTTTTGGCGATGACGTCGGGTCTGGCCGCGGAACCGCCGGGTTTCGAGGTCGGCCTGGCGGTGCGGGAGATCACGCCCGAGGTGCCGATTCGTCTTGCGGGTTACGCCGGGCGCAACCGGCCGGCCGACAAGGTGGATCATCCGCTGGTGGTCCAGGCGATGGCGTTGCGGAATCCGGGGGGCGACCGCTTTGTATTCGTCGCGCTCGACAATTGCGAGGTGAGCCGGGCTTTCATGGAGCCGGTGGTGCAGGAGATGGCGCGCCGGCATGAAGTCCCGCCCGGCGCGGTCGCCGTCGTTTCGAGCCATACGCACTCCGCACCCGTGATCGAGGCAACGCTCATCGACATGGCGCAGCCCTCGGCCGATGAACGCCAACGCATCCAGCAGTACAGCCGACGTCTGCGCGACACGCTGGTCGAGGTGGTCGGCGCCGCCCTCGCCGATCTCCAGCCAGCCGCGCTCGAATACGGATTGGGCCGCGCCACGTTCGCCATGAACCGGCGGGTGTATCAAGGCGATCACGTGGTGTTCGGCGACAACCCCGACGGGCCGGTGGACTGGGATGTCCCGGTGCTCCGCGTCAAGGGCGCCGATGGGGCGACACGGGCGATTGTGTTCGGGTACGCCTGCCACGGCACGAGCGTTCGCGGCGACGACGACTGGTACGTGGTGTCGGGGGAATACATGGGCTACGCCCGCCAGCATCTCGAAGAGCTGCATCCGGGAACGATGGCAATTTACCTGACGGGCATGGGGGCCGATTCAGACCCGTCGCCGCGCGGTCGTTTGGTCCATGCCAAACGCCATGGGATCGAACTGGCAGGCGCGATCCTCACCGTGCTCAATGGTCCGATGCGCCCTGTGCGAGGAGCAATGAAGAGAGCCTACGCGGAGGTGGAACTGCCCCTGGTCGATCCGCCCGGAAGGGACAGACTCGAGGCCGACGCCCAGAGCGCGGATGTGCACATTCGACAGCGCGCGCAGGCCTACTTGAAGCGGCTCGACGCAGGCGAGCCGCTCCCGCGCGCCGTGCCCCTGCCGGTGTCGATCCTCCGGTTCGGCGACGACCTGACATTCATCGTGATGGGCGGCGAAGTCGTGGTGGATTATGCGCGCCGGTTCAAGCGGCTCCTGGCCAACGACAATCCATGGCCGGTCGGCTACGCCTACGAGGTGCCGTGCTACATCCCCACGGCGCGTCTCATCAAAGAGGGCGGATACGAGAGCGACTCCTCGATGATCTACTACGGCTTTTACGGCCCGTTCCAAACGAGCGTCGAAGACAAGCTGGTCACAGGCGTCACCGCCCTGGTGACCGACTTGCGGACGCCTTAGGGTCTGTGCAAAAATTACTTCCGATTTTGGCGGGAGCGCCACCGGG
>DAOOQY010000079.1:0-10466 GCA_035389025.1 Verrucomicrobiota bacterium | reverse complement strand
GGCCAGGGACACAAACGCGTTGAGAGGGGCCGTCTGGTTTGCGGCGAGACTGAACCGGCCCAACTGGTCGTCCGAGAGAACCGCGTCGACCCGCAGACGCAGGGCGACGGTCGCGTCCTCCTCGGTCGTCAGAGGGGTGTCGCGCGAGAGGGCCGAGGGTTTCTGGACGCGCAGGAGAACATCGTCGCCCGCTTCGACGCGCAGTTGGCGGGCCAAGGGTTGGTTGAGCAGCACGCCGCCCGGGGTTCTTGCACCGCGAACGAACGGTTTCTCCGCCAACTTCCAGAATCGGACATCGACGCCATGCACCCAGACCCGATTGGCGCGTGCCGCGCCTTCGCCCGCGACCGCAATGGCCGGGAGTTGCAGAACCGGCGCGGCGACCACTTGCCGGCTGGGCAGGCCGAGGCGAGGCTGAACGTGCGCAAGGCAGCCGGGTTCCGACCCGAACAGGTCGGCGCGACAAAGCCGGTCGCCCGTGGACATGGCCGACTCGATCCGGCCCAGGCGCAGCAGCGCCAGTTGCCGAAGACTCGATCGGACGGAATCGCCGACGATCAATGCGCCGATGAGAACCGCGGATGCGACGGCAGTGCCTGTCAGCGCGCCGAGGTGAGAGCGGGCGTGGTGGACGAAACCGCGGAGAATGAGGCGGCGCACCGTCATGGGTCACGCGGGCGGTCCAGCCGCCCGTCGCGCAATTCGAGCAGACGCTCCATCCCGCGGGCCAGGCTGAGAGCGTGGGTGACAACGATCAGAGTCACGCGCGTTTCGCGGTTCAGATCCAGCAGCACCCGGCCCAGTTGATCGGCCGAAACCCGGTCCAGGGCGCCCGTCGGCTCGTCCGCCAGCAGGAGTTGAGGCTCGTTGATCAGCGCCCGCACAACCGCCACGCGCTGGCGTTCGCCCCCGGACAGTTGTCCCGGGCGATGTTTGAGGCGCTGGCCCAGGCCCACGCGTTCGAGCAGGCGCCGGGCGCGGTCCGGCGCGCCATCGCGGATGACCTCGTTGTTGGTGGCGAGGGTCGGCACCAGCACATTCTCGAACACGGTGCATTGCGGCAGGAGGTAATGCGCCTGAAAGACGAATCCGATGCGCCGGTTGCGCAGGGCCGCCAGCGCGGCGCCCCGCACCCGGCTCAAATCCTGTCCCTCGAGTTCGACGGTTCCCGACGAGGGGGTGTCGAGCGTGCCGATGATGTTGAGCAAGGTGCTCTTGCCCGAGCCGGACGGCCCGACGATCGCCAGCGATTCACCCCGCTCGACCGTCAGGTCGATGCCAGCCAGGACCGACACCGACGCGTCGCCGACGCCGGCATAGCGCTTGGTGACGTTGATCAGTCTGAGCAATGGATCGGCAGGCGCCATACGGGGCTCAAGGTAGTTGAGCGCGTTCGAGATTCAATTAGTTATTTGGGGTCACATCTTCATATTTGACAATTGTCTGCACGTTGCCTCGCTCCGGTCCTGCCAGGGGTTGTGTCGAGCGATCTCCGGGCGAACCGGCCTCATGGCCTGCGCCACGGCGTTGCAGCCTGTTCGGCTTGGACCAACGGCACCAGCTCTTAGGCTTTTCGCTTGGGCTTTTTCCTTTGCCGTCCCCGGGGGCTGCGGGTATGAACATCGAGACTCGAATCGATATGGGAGAATTCCCCAGCAAGAACCCTGTCGAGGCCCAGGCGGTTCCAGCCGACTTCTCGAATCCCGGCCCTCGACGGAATGAGGTCACGACCGGGGGCGGGGCCATGCCGGCGCTGTCCGCCGAGCGCACAGCCCGCGCTGTCCGCGCCGCCCTGCCGCCGGGGGGCATGTTCGCCGGAATGCGATGGCGCATCGCGCCAGCGTCGTTTCCACTCGATCGGGCGCTGGCGGCCGATCTCGAGCGTCTGGGCCGGGTCCTGCTCCAGTTCAATCGGGCGGTGAACCTGCTCTATCGACAGAGCGTGGCTGGCAAGCAGCCCGCGTGGGTGGCCGAATGGCTCGATCGCGGCAAGCCGTCCGAACTCATCGCCTGGCAGAGGCATCCGTCGTTCAAGAACGATCTGCCCCGCGTGATCCGGCCGGACCTTCTGCTCACAGACGACGGATACGTCATCACCGAATTGGACTCCGTTCCGGGGGGCATCGGGCTGACGGCGTGGCTGAACCGGACCTATGCGGCGCTCGAGAGTAGTTATTTGGGGTCACATCTTCATATTTGACAATGGGGCTATGCAGTTGACTCTTGTGGTTTTTAGCGCGAAATGTGCGCTGTGCAGGCCTACCCAGAGACCGTCCTCGAGTTTCGCCAGCGATTTGCCACCGAGCAGGCCTGCCGCGATTACCTCGCGGCGCTGCGGTGGCCTGACGGGTTTGTCTGCCCTCAGTGTGGCGAAACCAAAGCGTGGGAAATGCAGCGAGGCTTGCACTGGTGTCGGGGCTGCGGCTACCAGGTGTCGGTCACGGCAGGCACGCTGTTCCACGATACGCACAAGGAACTGCGCCTTTGGTTTGAAGCCATGTGGTACGTCACGAACCAAAAGCTTGGCGTGAGTGGTTTGGGACTGCAGCGCGCCCTTGGGCTCGGCAGTTATCACACTGCTTGGAACTGGCTGCACAAGCTGCGGCGCGCGATGGTCCGACCCGGCCGTGATCGGTTGGCGGGCGTGGTTGAGGTCGATGAGATTTTCATCGGCGGGGAGCGTCCTGGGAAGCGTGGCCGTGGGGCAGCGGGGAAAGCGTTGGTAGTCCTGGCGGTCCAAGAGACCGAGCGACGGATTGGCCGAATCCGCATGCGCCGCGTGGCCGATGCCTCTGGCGAGAGCCTCGAGCCGGCGGTCTGGGAAATGGTCGAGCCCGGAAGTACGGTGCGCACGGACGGGTGGCGAGGCTACAACGGATTGGCCGAGCTGGGTTACCAGCATGTCGTCGTGCGTAAGGATCCAGACTTGGGAGACAACCTCCTACCGCTGGTGAATCGGATAGCCTCGCTGCTGAAGCGGTGGTTGGTGGGCACTCATCAGGGAGCGGTGCAACACTCACACCTGGATTATTATTTGGACGAGTACACATTTCGATTCAATCGCCGGACATCAAGATCGCGAGGCCTCTTGTTCTACCGACTTATCACTCAGGCCATCGACCTAGGACCAGTGCTGGAGAAGCAACTCAGAGCGCCATTTGAGGACTCTGGGTTTCACAAAACACCACAAGAGTCAACTGCATAGCCCCATTTGACAATTGTCTGCACGTTGCCTCGCTCCGGTCCTGCCAGGGGTTGTGTCGAGCGATCTCCGGGCGAACCGGCCTCATGGCCTGCGCCACGGCGTTGCAGCCTGTTCGGCTTGGACCAACGGCACCAGCTCTTAGGCTTTTCGCTTGGGCTTTTTCCTTTGCCGTCCCCGGGGGCTGCGGGTATGAACATCGAGACTCGAATCGATATGGGAGAATTCCCCAGCAAGAACCCTGTCGAGGCCCAGGCGGTTCCAGCCGACTTCTCGAATCCCGGCCCTCGACGGAATGAGGTCACGACCGGGGGCGGGGCCATGCCGGCGCTGTCCGCCGAGCGCACAGCCCGCGCTGTCCGCGCCGCCCTGCCGCCGGGGGGCATGTTCGCCGGAATGCGATGGCGCATCGCGCCAGCGTCGTTTCCACTCGATCGGGCGCTGGCGGCCGATCTCGAGCGTCTGGGCCGGGTCCTGCTCCAGTTCAATCGGGCGGTGAACCTGCTCTATCGACAGAGCGTGGCTGGCAAGCAGCCCGCGTGGGTGGCCGAATGGCTCGATCGCGGCAAGCCGTCCGAACTCATCGCCTGGCAGAGGCATCCGTCGTTCAAGAACGATCTGCCCCGCGTGATCCGGCCGGACCTTCTGCTCACAGACGACGGATACGTCATCACCGAATTGGACTCCGTTCCGGGGGGCATCGGGCTGACGGCGTGGCTGAACCGGACCTATGCGGCGCTCGAGAGCGCTGCCACTGGTTGCGGCCAGCCGGTTCCCGATGCGGGCAGAGGCGGCCCGACTGAGGGCCGCGGCCGTGGGGGGCGCCACTCGATCGAACACGCGCGAAGCGCCGGCGTTCTCGGCGGCCCGCGCGGCATGGTCGATGGATTCGCCTCGATCTTCGGCGACGCCCCGCGCGTCCATATCGTCGTCTCTCAGGAGGCGGCCACCTATCGGCCGGAGATGGAGTGGCTGACGGGGGAACTCGAGAGTGGAGAGTGGGGAGTGGAGAGTGGGGAGTGCGGAGGGGAAAGGGTCGAGTATCGGGTGCGGGACGGGGAGTTTGACGGGGTCCAGCCGGGGGATGCGGTGTATCGGTTCTTCGAGTTGTTCGACCTCGAGAATGTCCGGGCTGCGCGCCGCCTGTTCGAGTTGGCGTCGGCCGGGTGCATCCGGCTCACACCGCCGCCCAAGCCGATCTTCGAGGAGAAGATGCTCTTCGCATTATTGTGGAACAGGAACCTTCGGGGATACTGGCGGCAGGAGTTGGGGGAGAGTTTCCTGCGGCGCCTGCTGGCCTGCGTGCCCATGACATGGGTCATGGACCCCGCGCCGTTGCCGCCGCATGCCGCGTTGCCGGGGCTCGATTTGACCGACTGGCGGCAACTCGAGGGCCTGTCGCAGCGCGAACGCGATCTCGTTCTCAAGGTGTCCGGCTACTCCGACCAGGCGTGGGGAGCCCGCAGTGTGGTCCTGGGCAGCGACATGTCGGCGGGCGACTGGGGCGCCGCGGTCGGCGATGCGCTGCGGAGCTTCGGGCGTTCTCCCTACGTGCTGCAGCGCTATCACAAACCGAGAACGGTGGCTGCGACCTGGTTCGATTTCGAGCGCGGCCAGACGGTTCCCATGGCTGGACGCGCCCGCCTGTGTCCCTATTATTTCGTTGCGGGCGAGGGTGAGGCTGCGCGGGCCCGGTTGGGCGGCGTGCTGGCCACCGTCTGCCCGGCGGATAAGAAGATCATACACGGGATGCAGGAGGCGATCCTCGCCCCGTGTCGTGTCGGCGATGATTGAGTTTATTCTGTTGGCCTTCAGTTCGCTGTTCGTGATCGTCGATCCGATCGCGGCGGTGCCGGCGTTTCTGGCGATGACGCCCACCGACACGCCCAGGCAACGGATCAAGATGGCGGGCCTGGCGTGTGCGGTGTCGGCGGGCATGCTGATCGTGTTCGCCTGGGTCGGGAACTACATCTTCCGGTTTCTGGGCATCACGATGCCGGCCTTCCAGATGGCGGGTTCGATCGTGCTGTTGCTCGTCGCCCTCGACATGCTCAAGGCCCAGCGGTCGCGCGTCCATGAAACCTCGGAAGAGACGGACGCTGGCACCGAGAAGCAGGACATTGCGATTGCGCCGCTGGCGGTGCCGATGCTGGCGGGTCCCGGGGCGATCACGACGGCGATCCTGCTGCACAACCAGGCCGGGAGCAGCATTGCCAAGCAGATCGCGCTCTTCTTCTGCATTCTGGCCGTGGCTGGCGTGAGCTATGTCACGCTCCGCCTCTCGGCCCACGGCGCCAAATGGCTCAGCCCGATCGTTCTGCGGCTGATTACGCGAATCATGGGCCTGTTGCTGGTGGCCATCGCCTTCCAGTTCGTCTTCAACGCCCTCGAAGCCATGAAGGGCAAGCTTCTCTAGAAGCTTCTCTAGAAGCCTTGACCGGTGATACTTGTTGTAATCAAGTCAAGTTTTTGTGCTGCGTTGAAGGGGGCAAGGATTCTAAGGAACGAGGCGCGGAAGAGAGTATCTGGAATCTGAGATTTCAAATTTGAGATTTCAGATGGTCTGAGGCGCGCCTCGTTAGCCAAGCATTTCATCCTTGCAGTCGGGCGGATGTTCCTGCAAACCGGGGGAAGCATGTCACGTATGAAAACACTCAATGTCGGCTTGATCGGCTGCGGCTTCATGGGCCGGGCACACTCGAACGCGCACCGCAAGGTCTGGAATTTCTTCGACCTCGAATACAGGCCTGTCCTGAAGGCGATCTGCGACTCGAACGAGGAAAGGGCCAAGGCCCACGCCGCCCGGTGGGGGTTTGAGTCCGTCGAGACGGATTACCGCAAGCTCCTGGCGCGCGACGACATTGACATGATCGATCTCTGTCTGCCGAACAACATGCACGCGGAGGTGGCGATCGCCGCCGCGAAGGCGGGCAAGATGATCCTGTGCGAGAAGCCGCTCGCCCGCAACGGCAAGGAGGCCGAAGGCATGGTCAAGGCCGTCGAGAAGGCTGGAGTGCCCAACTTCGTCTCCTTCAACTACCGCCGCATCCCGGCCGTTTCGCTGGCCAAGAAGCTGATCGACGAGGGGCGGCTTGGGAAGGTTTTCCATTATCGCGCGAAGTTTTTGCAGGACTGGACCATCTCGAAGGACGTTCCGCAGGGTGGCGATTCGCTGTGGCGGCTGGATGTGAAGGCGGCGGGCAGCGGCGTGACCGGCGACCTGCTGGCCCACTGCATCGACACCGCTCTTTGGCTGAACGGGCGGATCGAGTCCGTGACGGCGATGACCGAGACGTTCGTGAAGGAGCGCAAGCACCAGCTTACGGGCAAGATGCAGAAGGTGGGCATCGACGATGCGTGCGCGTTCCTTTGCCGGTTTGCCAACGGCTCGCTGGCGACGTTCGAGTCGACGCGCTACGCCCGCGGCCACAAGGCGCTTTACACCTTCGAGATCAATGGCGAGAAGGCCAGCATCGCGTGGGATCTGCACGATCTCCATCGCCTGGCCTACTTCGATCATGGCGATGAAGGCAAAGTGCGCGGCTGGCGCTCGATCCACGTGACCGACCACGGTGGCGATCATCCGTACATGGACAAGTGGTGGGTGCCCGGGCTGAACATCGGGTTCGAGCATTCGTTTGTGCATCAGCTCGCCGATTTCCTGACCGGCCTGGCCAAAGGCAAGCCCGCCAGTCCCACCTTCGCCGAGGCGCTCGAGACCCAGTACGTCTGCGACGCCGTCCTGCAATCCGCCAAGACAGCGAAGTGGGAGAAAGTCAAGAAGGCCAAGTAAGGCGCGCCGGGAATCCGGTGGCGCCCACCAGGTCACCGAGCCGCAGAGGCCCGTCGACTCGAAGGTCGGCGGGACCCTCGGGTCTGTGCGAAGCGTTGGCATGCGCATGAAGCGCAATTCCATCCTGGTCGCGCTTGCGCTGTTGTCTCCGGCGTTTGACGCGACGCCGACGGCCGCGTCCGCGTCCGAGTCCTCGGCCGCCAAGCGTCTTTTTGCCGATCCGCCGCGCGAGTACGCCACGGCGCCCCTCTGGGTCTGGAACGACAGGCTCACCGAAGCCCAGGTTCGGGGGACGCTGCGCGACCTGGCGGGGCAAAGGGTCAAACAGGTTTTCGTTCACCCGCGTCCGGGTCTGATGACGCCCTATCTGTCGGAGGAATGGTTCCGCTCGTGGAAGATTGCCCTCGATGAGGCGGAGCGTCTGGACATGAACGTCTGGATTTACGACGAGAACTCGTATCCGTCGGGCTTCGCCGGCGGTTGGGTGCCCGAGCTGATGCCTTCGGCGCGGGGGCTGGGTTTGAAGCTGGGCGAGAGCAAGTCGGCTCCGCCGTGGCACGGGCGGATTCTCGAGGTGCTGCGAGTCGAAGACGACGCCTACACCAGGACTGAAGACGTCACCGCCGCGCTCCAGGAGGGAACATTCCTGCCCGAAGGCAGGTATTTTGTCGCATCGGTTGAGGAAGCGGGCGACTCGCCGTGGCACGGGAACCGGTGTTACGTCAACCTGCTCACGCCGGGGGTGACCGAGACGTTCATCGAGGTCACCCTCGAGGCCTATCGCACGAATGTCGGCGAGCACTTCGGCAAGCGCGTGCCCGGTGTGTTCACCGACGAACCCAACATCTGCCCGGCGGGCGGATTGCCGTGGGCGCGCGATTTGCCGGAGCAGTTCGAGAGGCGTTGGGGCTACAGTTTGGCCGATCGACTTCCGGGCCTGGTCCTCGAAGTGGGCGATTGGAGGCGCGTTCGACACAATTACTTCCAGACCCTGCTCGATCTGTTCATCGAGCGTTGGGCGAAGCCGATGTACGACTGGTGCGGGACGAACGGACTCGAATTCACGGGGCATTATTGGGATCACGAATGGCCGCGGTGCATCGGCGTGCCCGACAACATGGCGATGGCGGCGTGGCAGCATCGCCCGGGCGTTGACACGCTCATGAACCAGTATGCCGAGCACACGCACGCCCAGTTCGGCAACGTCCGGTACTGCCGCGAAGTGTCGAGCATCGCCAACCAACTGGGCCGCAAGCGCACGCTGGTCGAGCTCTACGGGGCGGGCGGGTGGGACCTCCGGTTCGTCGACATGAAGCGCATCGGCGACTGGCTCGAGGTGCTGGGCCTGAACACGCTCGACCAGCACCTCAGCTACATCACCCTGCGCGGCGCCCGCAAACGCGATCACCCGCAGTCGTTCTCCTACCACGAGCCCTGGTGGGAAGCCTATCACCTCTCCGCCGCCTATTTCGCCCGCCTCAGCGCCGCGCTGTCCCAAGGCGAGCAGTACAATCGGCTGCTTGTGCTCGAGCCGACGACCACCGCCTGGATGTACCAGGGGGACGAAGCCAGGCTGAAGGAGATCGGCGATTCGTTCTCGAGCCTGCTGATGGCGCTCGAAGCCGCTCAGATCGAATACGATCTCGGCTGCGAGGACGTCCTGGCCCGGCATGGGCAGCCCGTGGGCGAGACGGTCGCCGTCGCCGCGCCCACCCACCGCGTCCTCCACAAGGAACTGCGCGTCGGCCAACGCACCTACCACACCGTGGTTCTCCCGCCCGTCCTCGAGAATCTCAACGCGGCCACGGCCAGGCTCCTCGATCAGGTGACTTGCGTTCGCGCCTACGGCCGCGCCGAATCGCCCCGCATCGACGGCCAGGAACGGCCCTCGTCCGCCCCAGCCGGCGGCATCGACCGCGCCGCCCTCGATCGCTACCCAGCACGGATCGCGGCCGAACTCGCGTACTGCCTCCCATCCGATGGCTTCGTGCTCCGCCGCGACGACGGCGATCGGGGCATCCTGTTCCATCATCGCCGGCGACTCGACGACGGCGAGTTGGTGTTCCTCGTCAACACAAGTCTCGAGCACCCCGCGCGCGGCACTCTGATCAGCGACCGACAAGGCGTCGAACGGTGGAACCTCGACACCGGGGCGGTCGAGCCGTATGCCTTCGTCAGGGGCAGCGGCGTCACGGCCCGATTCGATCTTCCGCCGGCCGGCAGCCTGCTCCTGTTCCTCTCCCGCGCCAGCCGCTCTCCGGAGACCGAAGTCTGGGGCGATCCTCTGCCCGTGCCCGCCGTCGGGCCTCTCGAAATCGCCCGGCTCGAACCCAACGTGCTGACGCTGGATTACGTGGACGTGACTGCCGGGGGGGAGTCGCGGACCAATGTCTACTTCTATCAGGCCAACCGGTTTGCCTGGCAGAAGCACGGAATGGAACGTAATCCGTGGGACAGAGCCGTGCAGTTCAAGGACGAACTGATGGCCAGGACATTCCCGCCCGACAGCGGTTTCAGGGCGAGCTATCGGTTTGTGATCGAGGGATCGGTGCCCTCGGATCTGACCATCGTGATCGAGCGGCCGGATCTTTATCAGATCACGTGCAACGGGCATCCCGTGAAGGCCAGGGCAGGGGCGTGGTGGCTCGACCGAGCTTTTGGCCGAATCCAACTCGATGCCGTCGCCCGGGTCGGCGAGAACGCGGTGACGCTCGAGGCATCGCCCTTCACCATGAATCATGAGATCGAGCCGGCGTATCTGCGCGGCTCGTTCGCGCTCGAGCCCGCGGCTTGCGGCTTCAGCGTGGTTCCCGAGCGGCCTCTGCTTTTGAAGGAGGGGGCCGGCTGGAACGACCAAGGCCATCCCTTCTACAGCGCCGGGGTCGCGTATCGTCAGGAATTCCGCGTCGACTCGAAGGCCCCGCGATCGTTCGTCCGGCTCGGGCGATGGAACGGGAGCGTTGCGCGCGTGCGGGTGAACGGGGATTTGGCCGGCCACATCAGCGCTCCGCCGTGGGAACTCGATGTGACCGCGGAGCTGATCACGGGCGTGAATCGAGTCGAGGTGACGGTTCTCGGCACTCTCAAGAACACGCTCGGGCCGCATCACAACAACCCGCCGCTGGGCAGCGCCTGGCCGGCGATGTTCCACGCGGCCCCCGAGCAGGGCCCGCCTCGAGGCGCCGACTATCAGACAGTCGGTTACGGCCTCTTCGAGCCGTTCGCCCTGCTGCAGTCAAGCCCGCGGTAACCCGCACGTTTCGCGCGGTCTTGACCGCCGCAAAGCCTGAGCCTCCGCCGGGTGGGACCGCTCATGCGGCAGGCGACTCCTGCGGCCTTGCTTTTGTGCGAGGGGTGAGCCAATGTTCCCGTCAACGGTCGGAAACATCAGAAACTCGACAAACCAAAATGAAAAAATCTCTGCTCAGTCTCACAATCATCGCCGTGTCCGCTCTTCTGGCCGTGACCGGC
>DAOOQY010000078.1:0-10610 GCA_035389025.1 Verrucomicrobiota bacterium | reverse complement strand
GACTTGGCGAGAGACCGGGCGAAAGTCAAAAGGTGGGCTGCTGAGCGCCCTGGCTCCCGTCGCTTCGGGATGGGGCGGGCCGGGAATCGCCGGTTGCGCAGGAAGTTTCCTTGAAACGCGGCGGGGAAAGAGGCCAATGTCGGCCCGATTTCGACTTGATTGACGTGTTGAATCAGGACCCTGCCTATCCGAATTTCCGACACGCCCTGCTCTTGGTGGCGGTTGTGCTGGCTTTGCAGGTGGCGTTCGCGATCCCGCTGGCGGTGCTGGGCGTCGTGCTGAAATCGCGCGTGGTCGGGAGCCCGTGGAGCCTGGGCGTGATGAACTTGCTGGCGATCGGGGCGGTGCTGGGCTGGGGCTGTTGGAGAACCGGCGCGCCTTGGCCTGAACTCTTCCCCCTGCGCGCCGTCCCGCTCGCGGTCTGGCCGGCCGTCCTTGCAAGCCAATCGGGAATGCTGATTGTCGGATCCGAACTTGACAACTTCGTCCGCTTTCTGCTGCCCCCACCCTCTTTCTTTGTCGACATGTTTGCCGGTCTCACCGCGGACGCGTCCGCAGGCTCGTTTTTTGCCCTCGTTCTGGTGGCCCCACTGACCGAGGAACTCCTCTTCCGCGGCCTCATCCTGCGCGGACTGCTCCGGCGCGGCTCCGTGACGGCCGCGATTGTCCTGTCCGCTCTCCTTTTCGGGCTGGTGCATCTGAACCCCTGGCAATCGACCACGACGACGATGATGGGGCTGCTGCTCGGGTGGTGGACGGTGCGCACGGGTTCGCTGTTGCCCGCGTTGGCGGCGCACGCCCTGAACAACTCGGGCGTTCTGTGGCATCGGCATCTGCCATTCGAGGTCACAGGATTCAACAACGCTGATGTCATGTCAGCGACCGCCCAGTTCCAGCCGCTGTGGTTCGATGCGATCGGCGTGGTGCTGCTGGCGGCTGGAATCGTCTGGCTTCACCGCGCCATGCCCCCTCGGAGTCTTGGGCTTGCGGGTCCGGGCGCGCCCGCTCCGAACGCGCCGGACCTCGGGTTCGAGCCGGCCAGGCCCGGCGAAGTCCCGCCTGTGATCGACCGCGCCTCGGGCCTGGCGAGGGAGGGACCGGTCCACTCGACGCTGAATTCCTTTGACAGAACCGGCATCGACGGCTCGCATGGCGGAAAATCATCCTAAGAGCGTATGAAGAACTCGCATATGACCCGCCGTGAGGCGATGCAACGAGCCGGGCTGGCAGCGACCGCCTGCGTGGCAGGCGCCGCTCAATTCCAGGTCGCGGCCCAGACCTCGGCTTCACCCGCTCCCGCCGGGGCGGAGCCTTACCGACTCGCGCCGCTCCCTTATGCCGCGGATTCCCTCGAGCCGCATATCGACGCCCGGACGATGGAGATTCACCATGGGAAACACCACGCGGCCTACGTGCAGAACCTCAACCGGGCGGTCGCCGAGTTCCCCGCCCTGGCCGCCAAACCGGTCGAGGCGCTCGTCAGGGACCTGTCGGCAATCCCGGAGAAGATTCGCACCGCGGTCCGAAACAACGGGGGCGGGCATGTGAATCACACCCTCTTCTGGCAGTTGCTCAAGAGGAACGAGAACGGCCGGCCCACCGGGGCCCTCGCCAAAGCCATCGACGACCAGTTCGGCAGTTTCGACAACTTCCGCCAGGAATTCACCAAGGCGGCTTTGGGCGTGTTTGGGAGCGGATGGGCCTGGCTGACTCTCGAAGGCGCCGGTCTGCGCCTCGAAGCGACTCCCAACCAGGACACACCGATCTCGTTCGGCCGGACGCCGATTCTCGGCCTCGATGTCTGGGAACACGCGTACTACCTGAAGTACCAGAACCGGCGTGCGGATTACATCGCCGCGTTCTTCAACGTGATCCATTGGGACGCGGTGGCAAATCTCTACAGCCAGGCGCGCGCCTAGCCCCAGTTTCCGACTTGTGACGAGGCTTTTGTGGTAAGCGCTTGGAGGCGAAGCGGTTGCGCTCTGCGCGGCCTATCCCCTAAAACGATTTCTAGAAAGTACGCATTTGCCCTCACAAAAGCTCGATATTTCACTTGACTGTTGCGCCTACTATGCCCTAAGTATTGCGCGTGCAACGCCTGGAAGCCAAGCAGGTCAACGGCCACACCTACTACTACCTCTCCGAGTGGGGCTGGCGCCAGGGCAAGTGCCGTCGCCTCCGCCAGCAATACCTCGGCAAACTCGAAGATTTCAGTGCCCGTCTCACGGGCGCCGGCCCGCCCCCGGCCTACGCCGAAGTGTTCGAGTCGGGACGACCGCTGGCCCTGTGGGACGCGGTGCAACGCTCCGAGTTGATCCCCCTGGCCGACGAGCTATGCCCTAAGCGCCAACAGGGACTGAGCCCGGGCCACTACCTGGCCCTGGCCGCCGTCAACCGGGCGGTAGAGCCGGTGAGCAAGCGCGGGTTCTGGGACTGGCTCAACGGGACGGTGCTGGCGCGCGCGGTGCCGGAGGTGTCCGTCGAGGCGCTCAGCAGCCAGCGGTTCTGGGATCACCTGCAACGTTGGGACCCGGAAAAGGTGCGGGCTCTGTGGAAGGGACTGCTGGAACGGGCCGTCGAGCGGGAGCGGATCGACCTCTCGCGCCTCTGCTACGACGGCACCAATTTCTACACGTTCATCGACACGTTCAACGTGCAGAACCACCTGGCCCAACGAGGCAAGAACAAGCAGGGCCGGGCCAACTTGCGGCAGATCAGCTACGCGCTGGTGTGTGCCGCCCACGGGCAGTGGCCGCTGTACTACGAGGTGTACGAGGGCAATCGCAATGACAGTCGGCAGTTTGGCGAGATGCTCGGACGGTTTGCCGCCTTCTATGCGGGGCTGGCGCCCGCCGGAGCGCCGTTGCCCAAGAGCACCCTGGTGTTCGACAAGGGTAACAATTCGGCCGCGAATTTTGCGCTGATCGATACGCTGGGTTTGGATTATGTGGGAGCGGTAAAACTGGGGGAGGTGGCCCAGTGGGCGGCGGTGTCCAATACGGGGGACAGCCGGTGGGAAGCCTGCCCGGGGTTAGAAGGAACCAAGGCCTTCCGCGTGGAGGCGGAGGTGTACGAGCGCCAACGGACGCTGGTGGTGAGCTGGCATCAGGGGCTCTTCGAGGCGCAATGGGCCACGGTGCAGAGCGAATTGGCGCGGGCGTTGCGCAAGTTGGGAGAATTGGCGCAGAGCCTGGAACGGCGTCAGCAGGGTGAGGTCAAAGGCGGCAAGCCACCAACGGTGGAGTCGGTGCAGAGACAGTGCCGAGAGATCCTGCACCGAGAGCATTTGAGTCAGGTGGTGGCGAGCGAGGTGCGCGCACGGGATTCGGGCGTGCCGGAGTTGGATTACCGGGTGCAGCCCGAAGCGCTGGAGCGGCTGCGGGATACGGTGTTGGGCAAGAACGTGCTGGTGACCAGTCACGGGGGCTGGAGCAACCCCCAGGTGATCGAGGCCTACCGGAGCCAGTTCCTGATTGAGGAGATATTCCAGCAGATGAAGGACCGGGACGTGGGCTGTTGGTGGCCGATGTTCCACTGGACGGATCGGATGATCCAAGTGCACGGGCTCTACTGCACGATCGCGTTGCTGCTCCGGGCGATGGTGAGCCGGCAGGTGTGGGAAGCGGGGGTGGAGCTACCGTTGACGCGATTGTGGGCGGAGTTGGAACAGGTCCGGGAGGTGGTCAACGTGTACCCGGAGCGTGGCGCCCGTAAGCCCCCCGTGCGGCAGAGGGTTGGGAGCAAGCTGACGGCGTTGCAGGAACGCTTGGTGGAAGTGCTGGGACTACGTGGCGAGAAGCGGCCCGTTTAGGGGATAGCGGCCGCTTCCACAAGCTGCTGAGCCACAGCCACCTGCGCGGCACGCTTGAACTAAGTCGGAAAGTCGGGCTAGCCGGCGATCCATACCAGCGTCCCCACAGGCAGCCGATCGTAGAGCGGCATCAGGTCGCGTGCCGCCAGGTGAATGCATCCGCGCGAGGCGGGGCGGCCCAAGGTGAGTTCATTTCCGACGCCGTGGACGTAGATGCAGCGTTCGAGCGTGTCGACGTTTCCGCCGCGGTTCCACCCCGGTTCGAGGCCTTCGAGCCACAGGACCCGATGAGCGATGGCGGCGTGGGGCTGCCCTTGCCACGTGAAGCCGACTGGTTCCCGGTTCACGAGCACAACCCCGACCGGCCATCCGCCTCCGGCCTTGTGCGCGATGCGGTGGAGTCCGAGCGGCGTGCGGTTGGTGTCCATGACCTGCCCAATGCCGAAGCGCGACGTCGAGATTCGGTACCGCATCCGTCGGCGCGCTGCGCCTGGGAGCACAGGGAGGTGGGTGGGGATCGCCTGAACTGCGGAATCCAGTTCGATCCATTCCATCTGTTGGGCCTGCACCCGCACGAGCAGGAGATGGGGGGTCAACCGGATGCCAAGTCTGCGACAGGCCAGGATCATTCCTGCGGGCAGGCCTCGGGGCATTGCGCGACAAGGCTCCGCCTCGGGTGCGCCAGGCACAAAGGTGGGCGGCCGGTTTGTCACCTCAGGGCCTTGACCAGCACCTTCGAGCGCCGTCCGTTCTGGTTGTACTTCTCGCGCCGCCCGGGCGGCAGGTCTTCGGGCGAGCCTTCCTGGAACCCGCCTTTGGACTGGAAATAGGTGAAGGCCTGGGTGGACAGGGCGATCAACTCGCGCAGGCCCAACTCGCGCGCCTTGTTCTCGATGAACTGAAGCAGCTTGCGCCCGATGCCCTGATTCTCATGCGAGGGATTCACATACAGACAGGCCAACTCGCCCTTGCCCGACTCGGGGTGGACATGCAGGGCCACACAGGCGACCGGGTTCTTGTCGATCTCGAAAATGTAGTAGTCGGCAAGCGTCTTCTCGATGCTGCTCCGGCTCCGCTTCACCAACTCCTCGGACTCGACCGAGGGCTGGATGAGTTTCAGGATGCTGGGGATGTCCTTCTTCATCGCGCGGCGGACGTGCTGGTATTCGTTGGCGTAGACGAGCGTGCCGACCCCTTCGTTCGAGAAGACCTCGGTCAGCAACGCCTCGTCGAGCCGCCCATTGATCACGTGCACGCGTTGGACGCCGACCCGACAGGCCGCCACGGCGTGGATGGCTTTCGAGAGCGTTTCCGCCGGCAACTGCTCGCGGCCTTCGGCCAGAACGCGATCGAGGTCGCTGGCCAGAATCTGCCGGAAGAGGCGGCCCTGCCGGAACAGGCCGTCATACGTGGTCACGAAGATCAGTTTGATCGCTTTGAGCGCGTCGGCGACCGCCACGGCGATGCCGTCGGAATTCACCCGGTAGGTGCGGCCTTCACCGTCGAAACCGAGGGGCGGGATGATGGGGATCACGTCCTGGTCGAGCAGGGTTTGGATCAACTCGATGTCGATCCGCTCGACCTTGCCTGTGAAGAGGTGATCGACGCCCTGGAGGATGCCCATGGGATGGGCCACGATCGCGTTCGGGCAGGCGGCCCGCAAATCCTGCGTCGCCAGACCCTCGAGGATTTCGTGCGTCAATCGGTTGGCGGCTGTCAGAGCCAGCTTGAGTGTCTCGGCATCCGTCACCCCGCTGCCATCCAGATCGGAGGGCTGAACCTGCTGTTGGCTGGCCAGCAGGCGGATTTGGGCCGACGCGCCGTGCACCAGCACAACGCGAATATTCAAGGACCGCAGCACAGCCACATCCATCAGGATGTTGGCGAAGTTCTCGTCCGTGACGATGGCCCCATCGACGCTGATCACGAACGTCCGTTCGCGAAAGCGCGGAATGTATTGCAGGATGCCCCGCAGATCGGTCGGTTTCACTCTGACGCCCGCATGTGTTCGTTGCGGCGCCGCCAATAGGTAGGCACTCGCCACGCAGATTCAATGAATTTTTGTCGCACGTGCCCGAGGAGGTGATCCGATCGCCCCCGCGCGGCAGGGCGCCGCTTGCCGCAGCCCGGTTATTTCACACGCTTTGCGATGATCCGTAACCGGGCTGGTTGGCATTGTGCTATGTCCGGCTTCGATCCATCTTCGCCGTCGACGAAAATGACCATGCCTCTCAGCGACGAGGAAACGCGCCGGTACGCGCGGCATCTGATCCTGCCGGAGATCGGTTTGGCCGGGCAGCACACGCTGCGCGCGGCGAGCGTCTTGTGCGTCGGCGCGGGCGGGCTCGGGTCGCCCGTCGCGCTGTACCTGGCAGCGGCCGGCATTGGACGGCTGGGGATTGTCGATGCCGACGTCGTGGATTGTTCGAATCTCCAGCGCCAAATCCTGCACGGGACCGGCGATGTGGGGCGGCCCAAGACCGACTCGGCCGCCGACGCCTTGCGCCGTCTGAATCCGCACGTGCATGTCGTCCGCCACGCGGTTCGGCTGACGCGGGACAACGCGCCGCAGTTGCTCGAGGGGTGGGACATGGTGGTGGGAGCCACCGACAATCTCGACGCACGGTATTGGATCAACGAGACCGCCGTGCGGCTTGCGAAACCGAATGTTTACGGCGCGATCGGACGATTCGACGGACAGGTCAGCGTGTTCGCCCCGCATCGGGGTGGGCCGTGCTATCGCTGTCTGTACCCCGAACCGCCCGCTCCCGCGCCCGAGTCGGGGGCGGCATCCAATGGAGTTCTGGGAGTGGTGCCTGGAATCGTCGGCTGCATCCAGGCGGCCGAGGCGCTCAAGTGGATTCTCGGCATCGGTTCTTCGCTGCTTGGACGCCTGCTGGTCCTCAACGCCCTCGAGATGCGGTTCCGCGAAGTCCAAATCCGTCGCGACCCGGCGTGTCCGGTCTGCGGCGATCATCCTGCGGGCGGTCGAGCGACCGACTAATCGCAGGGCCAACTCATGAAGGCGAAAAGGCCGGAGTGGGGGACGGCTCGTCCCCCGCCATGTCAAGTGAAGACGGCGTTTGTCGGCGACGGGCCGTCGCCGCTCCACTTCATGAATTGGCGCTGGGCTAATCGCTCGGTTGCCAATTCCCGCTTGGCAAGGCCGGTCTTTTCGTCATGCTGTCGCCATGAAATCGATCATTCTTGCTCTGGTTGCAACCGCGACGTTCACCGCCGGCGTCTTTGCCGCCGACTCGGAAGAAGGCTTTGTTTCCCTCATGGATGGGAAGACCTTCAACGGCTGGAAGAAGGCGGTCGAGAATCCCGACACATGGAAGGTCCAGGACGGCGCGTTCGTCGCCGCCGGGCCGCGCTGCCATCTGTTCTATGTCGGGGACGAGAAACCGTTCGTGAATTTCCACCTGAAAGCCGAGGTGATGACCGAGCCGGGCTCGAACGGCGGCATCTACTTCCACACGCAGTACCAGGAACAGGATTGGCCCCGGGCCGGATTCGAGTCGCAGGTCAACGCGACCCACAGCGATTGGATCAAGACGGGCAGCCTGTACGGACTGGTGAACATCGGGCGGGCGGCGGCTCCCGACAGGCAATGGTGGACGCAGGAGATCATCGTCAAAGGGAAATCGATCACCGTGCTGGTGAATGGCGAGCGCGTCTTCGAGTACAACGAACCCGCCGGGGCGCAGGCTGGCCAGCCTTTCACCCGCAAACTGGACAAGGGCACCTTCGCCCTCCAGGGCCACGACCCGAAGAGCATCATCCGCTACCGCAACATCCGTGTGAAGCGGCTCGATTGAGCCCCGCCCATGACCAGGCGAGAGACCCTGACGCCTCGAGAGCGGGTCCTCAAGGCGTTGAACCACGAGACCCCGGATCGCGTGCCGATCGATCTCGGAGGGAATCAGACCGGCATCCATCGCAACGCGTACCGCAACCTGATCGCCCACCTGGGAATCCAGGATGAGGTGCGTTTGATGGACGCCGTCCAGCAACTGGCGCAACCGTGCGAGGCCCTGCTCACCCGGTTGCGCGTCGACACGCGCTACATCGCCGCCGGGGCCGCATCGAGTTGGAAGGGCGGCATCGTCGAGAACGAGCGGGACGGGAAGCGTTGGACGGATTTGACGGACGAGTTCGGCGTCCGGTGGTCGATGCCCGAGGATGCGCCCTACTACATGGACATCACACTGCATCCGCTCGCGCAGGCCACAATCAAGGATTTGCCCGGATACCCCTGGCCCAAAGGAGACGACCCGACGCGGTTCGCCGGGTTGCGCGATCGCGCGTTGGCGTTGCGGCGCGACACGCCCTACGCCGTTGTGAGCGGCATCTCGGGCGTCGTCTACGAAACGTGCTGGTACCTGCGCGGACTCGAACAGTGGTTCTGCGACCTGATGACGAACACGGAGTTCTGCGCGGCCCTCCTCGATCAGACGCTCCGGTTCTGGCTCGATTGGTTCCGCGTCTTCCTCGATGAAGTCGGCGATCTGGTCGACGTGATCATGATCGGGGACGACCTGGCCGGGCAGAATGGCCCGTTGTTCAGCCCGGCCCTTTACCGCCGCCTGGTGAAACCGCGCCAGAAACAACTCGTCCAGTCCATCCGCTCGCGCACGAACGCCAAAATCTGGTATCACACCTGCGGCGCCTGCACCGAGTTCATTCCGGATATCATCGACAACGGCGCCCACATCCTCAATCCAGTCCAGATCAGCGCGCGCGGCATGAATCCGGCCGACCTCAAGCGGCGCTTTGGCGACCGGATCGTGTTTTGGGGCGGTGGGGTCGACGCGCAGCGGATTCTGCCGCGCGGCACGCCCGACGAGGTTGCGGCCGATGTCCGTCGGAATCTCGAAGCTTTCATGCCTGGAGGCGGCTACGTCTTCAACAACGTGCACAACATCCAGGGCGAGGTGCCGCCCGAGAACGTGCTCGCGCTCTTCGACACCGCTTACGAATTCGGTTTCTACGGCTGACCGGCCCTGCCCGACCCGAGCGCCGCACCCCGGCTCTTGCCCGGTCCTTTCCGGAAGTGGCCTCCGCGCAGTGAAGTCTCGAGTCCCGCCTCCAGCCCAACAACCTCCTGGGGACCAACAGACGTGATCAGGTGAGCAGGGGGGAACTAGGGGTCACATCTTCATATTTGACAATTGTCTGCCCGTTGCGCGAATTCGGTCATGGCGGGTCTGCCCCGTGAAGTCTCCGGGCGAGACGGCCTGATGCCCTGGAACATTCAAAATGTCAAATATGAAGATGTGACCCCAAGGAACAGCGCTGCCGCGGATTACAGCCCGGCGACCATCGGATGCGCCAGCAACCGCGGGGATCGGGCGAAGAACTCATGGGCCCGTTCACGGGCCTGTTCGAGATTCGGCGCGTTGGCGATCTCGACCCGGAATCGGTGGCCGAAGGCAAAGTTGGCCGCAAAGTACTTCGTGAACAACTGAACCCGGCGCAGGGCCGCCGCCGCGGGGAAATCCTCGGCCACATAGTCGCACAGCCTGCCCCACACGCCCGCATGGTCGATCTCTCGGGGCGCGGCATCCCAGCGGGCGAAGAGCCACGGGCAGGCAATCGCCATGCGGCCGATCATGATCCCGCAGGCGGACTCGAGGGGGGGCAAGTGCGCGGCAACGGACTCGACCCCGGTCAGGTCGCCGTTGGCGATCAGGGGCAGGCGCGTCTGTGTGGCCACCCACGGCAGCAATTCGAGCCGCGCGCGCCGGCGGAACTTGTCTTCGAAGAACCGCGGATGGACGATCAACGCGTCGAATCCAGCGTCTTCGAGCACGCGCAGGCGCTCGGCGAAGCGGTATTCCCAATCGGGGCACTGGCGGCCCAGCCGGACCTTGGCGGTCAGCAGCCCGGGCCAGTGTCGACGTGACTCGCGCGCCACCCGGGCCAGTGCGGCGAGGTCTTCGAAAAGGCCGCTGCCGGCTTCGCAGGCGCGGATCGAGAAGGCGTCACAGGCGAGGTTCAGGTCCACCGCTTCGACCCCCTGGTCTGCGAGGACACCCAGGACCCGGTCCAGCGGATCGCCCGCCCGCACCATGAGTTGGTGGAATGTGAAGCCGTCCGAGGGGCGCCGCTTGACCCATGGCGACTCCCGGAAGTTCTCGGCGATGACCTGGCGCGCGGCCAGCATCTCCGTCCAGAGCGCGCCGCAGCCCCCCAACTCGCCCAGCAAACGGCGAAACGCGCTGTGGGTGTAACCGGCCATGGGCGCCAGGAAACGCGCCGGCACGAATCGCACGCCGCGGATGGTGCATTGCTCGAACATGGAGAATCCTCGGGCATTCCGTGGTCAGCGGGGGTCTATGACGACTGCAAACCGGCCCTCCGATCGCGGGATGTCCGGCGCTGTGCAGGACGGGGAACTGACGCACGGCGCAGGCGGTCGGCGATCCCCTCCCACCGCGGGTCCTCCGGCACCGCCTCGATGACGATGCCCGCCCCGCCCTGCTGGTCGCATCGGTGGAGTTCCGCGTAGAGCGCCTGGGCGCAGCCCTCGGGGTGGCGGGGAATCACGCCCACGCCCCCCCAGCCCGCGCGCCCGGGAATGTTCGTGTGGGCGAGAATTTGGACCGCGCGCCGAGCCCAGCCGAGCCGCCTGACCTGTCGGCGCAGGTCCGCCTCATCGTCCCACACGAGCACGGCGAGCGGCGTGCGCGGCGCGTAATGGCGCGCCAGTTGCCCCGGGCTGCGACGCGGGGCGCGGGCCACCGGTTCTCCGCCCTCGGTTTGATCGATCCGAATTTCACCTCCGGACACCCCC
>DAOOQY010000077.1:0-10669 GCA_035389025.1 Verrucomicrobiota bacterium | reverse complement strand
CGCCCGCGCGAAGGAACGCCAGGAGGTTCGTCTGGCCGCATGGCTCGAAGAGGCAACCTCCGTAGGAGGTCAGGCTGTCCGCCATGGCCCCGGGCACGAACGTGTCCCGGCTGACATCGAAGTGGGCGAGACCGGTTTGCATGCCGAACAGGTTGGACAATCCGGAGGTCTGGTTCGAGTTGGTTGCGATCAGCGGAAACAAGCCGTTGAGCTGCATGTCCAGAATCGCATGGTCGAAATTGGGGAACCGGACATTCCGGGCCGGGTCGGTGGTTTTCTGGAGCAGGACGGTTTGGGTGGGGAAGGCGCCGTCGCTGGCCACGCCGCGATCCGCGGTCTGCATGGCTTCTGCAAGGAGTTCCGCGGTCAGCATGGTCGCCAGAAAACGCGGTCCGTTCGCCGTACCGGTTTGGGAACCGAACGCCAGTTCGGTGGCGAAGTACGGGTTGTTTCCTTCAGGCGAGATTCGGCAGGCGCCCGAAGTCCGCCAGTCGTTGGTCTTGAATCCGTAGAACAACATCGACGTCGTGCTGTTGACGTCGCGTCCGTCGGTCACCCTGTATGGAATGTCCATCGAGAGGACGACGAACCGAATCTGGCTGGTCAGGCGACGCTCGGTCAACGCCGTGAGAAGCGGGTCCACCAGCAGATTCTGGCACTGCGTGCGAGTCCAGTCGGTCCTGCTGCCTGTCCACGAGATGCGGACGATGTTCTGCGGGGGCAACTGGCGGCGTTCGCGATAGTAGTTGCCCAGCGACATGGAATCGGCGCTGTGCGAGTTGACCACCACGGCGACATCGAGGCCGCTGCCGCCGGCTTGAGCCGGCGCAAACGGAGCGGCCAGCAACCACAGCGGCGCGAGAACGCGTTGAATCCAGCGGGCGTCTTGTCTCATGATCCGTTGACCCTGTTGGTCGTGCGCGGTCGTTTTCGGCTGGCGGACTCTGCCCGGCGGAATTGCCGCCCGCAAGCCTCAAGGCGACGCATCGTGTTGTTGGAGGGACGATGGCGGGATGGCGGAAGGGCGCTCTTTTTCATTCGCGTTTTGGGCTCGAGTCGGCTAGAGGTAGGGAGGTTCCTATGAAATCGAGTGTGCCTGTTGCTTCTCGAAGCCGCCCAGTCGGGGCTTTCACGCTCATCGAACTCCTGGTTGTCATCGCCATCATCGCCATTCTGGCCGGCATGCTGCTGCCGGCGCTGGCGCGGGCCAAGGACAAGGGGCAGCGCATCCACTGCATGAACAACCTCAAGCAAGTGAGCGTTTTCATGCAGTTGTACACGGACGATTACAACGACACGTTCCCCGCCCATCGCAATCAGAACGTGAATAACGCGGACCCAATCATCTCCCTGACCAATTGGTGGGGGACGACCATCATTGATTACGCGCGCAACCAGTCGAATCTGTTCCGGTGCGCTGCGATCAAAGGCAAGCGCCTCGACAACGGCTTGCGGTGGGAGTGGAAGTTTGACTGTCACAAGGTCGGGTACGGCATCAATTCCTGGTTCCTCAGTCTGTGGCCCTACACCGATCAAAGCCTCACGGTCGGCGGCATCCGGTTCGAGACGAAACCCTGGTTCAAGCGCACGTCGATCGTGACGCCCACCGACACGCTCATGATCGGCGACTCCATGCCCAAGATCGACGGCATGTGGAGCAGCAGTTGTTACTGGCCCTGGGCCTGCATGGACCCCAAGAACACCCAGTACGGCGGATACGAGGGAATCGACCGCAACCGCCATCGCGACACCGGCGTGGCTGTGTTCACGGACGGCCACGCCGAAGCGCGCAAAGATGCCCAAATCAACCCCCCGCGCGATCCGGGCTTCGGCGACGCTCGAGGTCTGGTCAATTCCAGGTATTGGGACCCGCTCAAGCGCGGCGGCGACCGCTAGCCCGCATGGGTCCACAGTGTCGAGTTGTCGGCTTCCCCCAGGTCACAACCTCATGAAACATGCGGGCGAGCCGGGGAATCGCATGCCGGTCCGGATCAAGATTTGCGGGATCACATCGGTCGAAGATGCTGCCAGCGCAGTGAATGCCGGTGCGGATGCGCTGGGCTTCATGTTCTACAAGCCAAGCCCCCGTTGCGTTTCCCTCGACGCAGCAAGTGCCATCGTCGCCTGCGTGCCGCCGACCGTGGCGACGGTTGGTGTTTTTGTGGACCCCGAGGCGGACTTCGTGCGCGAAGCGATCGCCCGCACTGGACTGAACACGCTGCAGTTTCATGGCAACGAAACACCCGAGTTCTGCGCTCAATTCGGGTTGAAGACGATCAAGGCCTTCCGGTTGCGCGATCGCGCCGCGCTCGATGAATTGAGCGCCCATCCGCTTTCGGCTTGGTTGCTGGACAGTTATGTTCCGGGCGTTCCGGGCGGCAGCGGGCAGACGTTCAACTGGGACCTGGCCGTCGAGGCCAAGCGGTGGGGCAATCCCGTCTTTCTGGCGGGAGGGCTGACTCCGGAGAACGTTCGGGATGCGGTCCGGCGCGTCGCGCCGTTTGGGGTGGACGTATCGAGCGGTGTCGAGGCTTCGCCCGGACGCAAGGACTCCGTTCGGCTGAGGCGGTTCATCGCCGAGGCACGGGCCGGAGCGGACGAGCCGGCGACGGCGCTGGGAGAGCGTTGACATGCTGGGGACACGTGCGCATGGGGACCATAAACCGCTTTCGGAGGGACGATGGACGAATCGTCGATGGCCCTCGGTTTGCCGCAGCGGGTCTGAGCCGCAAGACCGAACACCGCGGGAGTGGCCGTGAACGAAGCCCTTCGCCAGGAATCCAGGAGACTCGAGCAGTCCTGGACGCGTCACACCGCGCAGATGCTCGAGACCTACCTGGTCGCCGATGTCGAAGACCCGCGCATCAATGTCCAGAGCCTTCTGACGCGTCATTTCCTCATCTTCGCCTTGTCGGGACGGCATTTCGAGATGGCCGACGCGGAGTTGCGCTTTGCGGCCTGCCTGAACTGGATTCTGAGGTTCGCCAAGGAGAATCCCGATGTCGAGGCCATGGCGGGCGTTCGGCACGCGCTGCAATGCGGCGCCGACAATGCCGAAGGGGTGGAGTTGCCGCATTTTCTCCGCGAGACGTTTCGCACCCTCTCGATGGGCGCGGAGGCTGGGGGCGTGTCGGACTACGTGAGCGCGGCTCTCGACGGCGTGGCGTTCGACGGAAGACGGCCCCGCCTGCCGGCCAGCGTTCTGGATACGTTCATGGGCCTCTGGCGCACAGCGCTTTCCTCCGAAACATCACCACCGCGGCGTGTGCTGGAACCGGCCTGCGGCAGCGCCAACGATTACCGCTTTCTGGAGGGCTGCGGCCTGGCCGACCGGGTGGATTACACCGGATTCGATCTGTGCGAGCACAATGTGCGGAACGCCCGGAGGCTTTTTCCGCACGCGCATTTCGAGGTCGGGAACGTCTTCGAGATTGCCGCTGGCGATCGTTCATACGATCATTCGTTCGTGCATGATCTCTTCGAGCATCTTTCCCCCGAGGGGATCGGGGCGGCGGTGAAGGAGTTGTGCCGTGTGACGCGCCGCAGCCTCTGTCTGCACTTCTTCAACATGGATGAGATCGATGCCCACGTCGTGCGCCCGGTCGAGGAGTATCATTGGAGCACGCTGAGTCTGGATCGTATGATGGAACTGTTCGCGGACGAGGGATTCAGCGGTCAGGGCTACCACATTGGAACGTACTTGCGCCGGCGTGTGGGCTGCGAGCACACGCATAATCCCCACGCTTACACGCTGATGCTGGGGACTTCGACCCCGGCCGCAGATCGAGCACTATGAAAGCCACCCGAAGGAGAACATTTTCCATAAACGTCCTGCGTGTCCTGCTGTTTCTCGCACTTTCATGCCCGGTTGTTTGGTCTGCGGTTCCGGAAATCGCAGGGCCTGAAACTCAAGAAGGCGAGCGCGCGGCGGTGGAAGATGCCGCCGAGGTTGCGCACACGAGCACGGGCCAGAAGGTCGCCGAGTACTTGCGCGGACACGGGGCCTCGAAGCCCGCCACGATTATCGCCATCTCCACCCTGCCGATCGTCGAACTGCGCGGCGCGATCCCGGTCGGGCACGTTCTTTATCCCGACACGGAGAAATCGACCCGCCTGGGCCGGGACGACCTCGAGCGATCCGCGCGGGTCTTTGTCTACGCGGTGGTGGGCAACATGTTGCCCGTGCCGTTGATTCTGCTGCTGCTCGGGCCGATATCCAGAATCTGCATGAAGGTGCCGTGGGGCAAGAGGTTCTTCGATTGGCTCTTTGCCCGCACCCGGCGCAGGACCGCCGACATCGAGAAGTACGAGACGTTGGGCCTGACCGTGTTCGTCGCGATTCCTCTGCCGGCCACGGGCGCCTGGACCGGGGCGATGGCCGGCTGGCTGTTGGGCATGAGCTTTGGTCACTGCCTGCTTTCCATCTTTCTCGGCGTGGCGATTGCCGGTGTGATCATGACCGTCCTTGCGCTGATGGGCTGGATCGGCGCCGCCATCGCCGGCGTCGTCCTGTTGGCCTTCTTTCTTGGCATTCTGGCGAAGGCGCTCAAGACCACAAACCCGTGACGGGCGGCTTGGTTCAACGGATGGGAGACGTGTCGGTCGGTGATTGCCGAGGATTGTAAACAGCGGTTCGTGAAGTGGGTCAGCGGGCAACAGAGGCGGTTAGGGACTGACGGCGAACTGTTGGCACAGAACGAGAACTGAATGAAGAAGGGTTTGCTGCGATGGGTGGGCGTGATTCTGGTCGTGCTTGCCGTAGCATTGGTCGGGGGGACGGTTTGGCTGTGGCTGAAGGTTCGTAGCAGCCTGCCTGACCTGGACGGAGTGAACGCGGGGCTGGCGTCCCTGGGCGCCGCGCCGCCTGAGTATCTGCTTCTGCGCTCGACTCCGCATTCCTGGCTGCCCGAGGACTCGATTCTGGTGGGTTACGCGATGTTTGTCACCCTGCAGGAGAGCGACGGAGCGGGAGAGAGGTCGTTGGGCGTACTGCGTGAATTGCTTCCAGCGGAAGCATTCGCGTTCTTTGCGCCGATCGCGACCGACTGGGATGCGGCGGTGGACGGCACCGCACTCGAGAACGCACCGATGCCGTCGGCGAACGTGTTCTCCTTCGAGTCTTCGAGGCTCTCCTCACCCGCGCGCCGGGTACCAGGCATGGGCGAAGGGGGAGCCGACGCCGTTTCTTCCTGGCGCGCCACGCCACAACCTGACACTCATTCCGTGACGACCCGATCCTGAGCATGCAAACCAGCACGCATCCGCTCATCGTGAATCCAGCCATGAACGACCATCAAGCCCTCTCGACCACCGAAACGTGCGCTGGCGCCGCCCGCTTCGTCACGACCCGCTGGAGCGTGGTGCTTCGGCTTTGGGACAAGGACTCTCCCCAAGCCGACGAGGCGCTCGATTATCTGTGCCGGACCTACTGGTATCCGCTTTACGCCTACGCGCGCCGCGGGGGGCTGAACGTGGACGAGGCCAAGGACGCAACGCAGAGCTTCTTCCAGCACATGCTCGGCAAGTCCCTATTTGCGCGCGCTGACCCGCACCGCGGGCGCTTCCGTTCCTTTCTGCTGACTTGCTTCAAGAACCACGTCGGCCAGCAGCGTCGCAAGCGCCCCCTCGTCATCGGTGAGCCGCGAGTTTCTTCCTTAGACGAAACCGAGGCCGAGCAGCGCTACCAGCACGAGCCGGTTGACCCACAAAGCCCGGACCTGCTCTACGAGCGTCGCTGGGCCGTGACGCAGCTCGAAAAGGCCCTGGCACAGCTCAAAGCCGAGTGCGCGGCTGAAGGGGAAGCCGCCCAGTTCGCGGCGATGAAGCCGTTTCTCATCGGCGACCAGGGCGACGCGACCTACCGCGAGCTGGGGCGGCAACTGGGGACCTCCGAAGGCGCGGCCCGAGTCAGGACGCATCGCCTGCGCGAGCGCTATCGGGAATCGCTTCGCCAGGTCGTCGCCCAGACCGTCAGCACCGAGGAGGAGATTCTGGAAGAACTCCGCCACATTCTCGAGGTGCTCTCGCGCTAAGCCGCTCCGCGGTGGGTGTAACGAATCGGGGGATTCGCGATAGTACTTGGCAGAACCGTGATTGACATGAACCTGCCCCCTCACCCGTCCCGCAGCCGCAGGACACCCTCTCCCATCCGATGGGAGAGGGACGGGGTGAGGGGTCGGGTTCGTGGACAGCCTCGTGCCACTCCCCGCACCGCACAGTGGACATGAACCCTCCTCCCCCATGCCCCCACTGCGGACGCCCGCTCACCCGGGATGCCCCGGGCGGGCTCTGCTTGAGCTGCCTCGCCAAACTGGGCGTCGAGGGCCCGCCACCGGGCGACCTCGACGCGACCCTTGTTCTGCCGCCACCCGCGGCGCCCGGAACGATCCGCTATTTCGGCGACTACGAACTGATCGAAGTCCTTGGTTACGGCGGCATGGGGGTCGTGTTTCGCGCCCGGCAGGTCAGCCTGAACCGGTCGGTCGCCATCAAGATGATCCTCCACGGGTCCTTCGCGAGCGAAGAGTTTATGCGACGGTTTGGCGCCGAGGCGCAAACCGTCGCCCAACTGCGGCATCCGAACATCGTCGGCATCCACGAGGTCGGCGAGCACGAGGGGCAACCCTATTTCTCGATGGAATACGTGCTGGGAATGACGCTGTCCGAGCGCGTCCGCGCCGGCCCAATGCCTCCGCGCGAGGCCGCCCGCTGTGTCGCCACGGTCGCGCGGGCCATCCAGTACGCTCATGACAGCGGCGTTCTACACCGCGACCTCAAGCCCTCGAACATCCTGCTCGACCGGCAAGGCCAACCGCGCGTCAGCGACTTCGGCGTCGCCAAGCGCCTCGACGCGGACGCCCCCATCACCGCGAGCGGCCAGATTCTCGGCACGCCCGCCTACATCTCCCCCGAGCAGATCGACGCCAACCGGGGCGCGGTGACGGTCCGAAGCGATGTGTACTCGCTGGGCGCCGTCCTTTATCACGTCTTGACGGGCAGGCCGCCGTTCGAGGGGAAGACGGAGGCTGAGGTCTTCCGAGCCGTGATCGAGAACGAACCGCCTACCCCACGCGCGCGCAACCGCGAGATTCCCCGCAACCTCGAAACCATCTGCCTGCGTTGCCTCGCCAAGGAACCCGCCCGCCGCTATCCCAGCGCGACCGCCCTCGCCGACGACCTCGAACGCTGGCTCGAAGGCCACCCCATCCAGGCCCGGCCGGTCAGTCTCGCGGAACGTGGCTGGCTGTGGGCAAAGCGGAAACCGGCCATTGCCGCGCTGAGCGCCGTGCTGGTCGCCACCCTCGCCCTCGGTTTCGCTACGGTACTCGACGCTTGGCGCGTGGCCGAAAGGCTGCGCACCGAGGCCGAAGCCTACGCGCAGGACCTGAAGGCCATCGTCACGCGCGTCAAGGGGGAAGAGGCCGAACGAGCACTTGAGGAGCGCCGCAGCCAACACGGAATCGCTACCCTGGCCTTGGCTTTGCGCCTGGACCCCACTCACCGCATTGTTGCCTCACGTCTGGTCTCCGCGCTCAGTTCCCGCGGCTTTGCCCTGCCGGTCACCCCGTCCCTGGCTGACGGTTCGGAAATCTACTGGGCCGGCTTTAGCCCTGGCGGCAGGCGCATCTTGACCATGTCCTGGAACAACGACCTCCGGCTCTGGGACCCGGCCACAGGCGAACCCGTCTCGCCCCCCTTGCGGCACGCCGGCGAGATGGGGGAGCCCCTCTTCAGCGAAGACGGCCAAGTCCTGCTGGCGCCCCACCAGGGCGGCGCGCTGGTCTTTAGAAATCCCCTGGGGGGCGAGATCCTCGAAAGCCGGCCGGTCCCCGGTTTGTCCGCTCACGTCGCCCTCAGCCCCGACGGTCGCACCATCGCGGCCTGGGTCACCAATGGCCCGGGTACGGTGCTGCTCCTCGACCGACAAGACCCCGCTGCCCGCCGTGAGTTGCCGCCCCACACCAGCCCTGTGACCCACCTTGAATTTGGCCGGGACGGGCGCCTGCTCGCCGCGGGCTACGCCGATGGTCTGGCCCGGATTTGGGCGGTGGAAGGCAATCCAACCCTTGTCGCTCAGGTCACCAACGCGGCGCCGGTCAACCAGGCGCGCCCCAGCCCGGATGGGGGCCGGTTGGTGACCGTCCATGGGAATGCAAACGTCTCTCTGTGGGTTCTGCCTTCCGGGCAATCCATCACGAATATCGTCTTGCCCAGCAATGCCGAGGCGGTCGCTTTTTCGCCTGATAGCGCTCGGATAGCCATCGGCACTCGAGACGGCAGCATCCGGCTGCTCGACGCCGAGACGGGCAGCGAGCAAGTCCGCCGTTCCGCCCACACGGGGACGATCTATGGCCTCGCGTTCAGCCCCGACTCCCAGCTTGTGGCCAGCGCCAGCGGCGACACCACGGTGCAGGTTCGCGACGCCCATTCCGGCGACCTCGTCTGTGATCCAATCGCCCACGAGACCTTCGCGATGACCGTTGACTTCAGCCCGGATGGCCAACGCCTCCTCACCGCCTCATTCAAGACTGCCGCTCACCTCTGGGACCTGCGCCCCGGGGCCGCCCTCCCGGCCATCATCCGCGACCGCGAACCGGTCCGCGTCGTCGCCTTCACCCCTCCGCCAGTCGAGCTGTTCACCGTCTCCGATCAGGGCGCCGTGCGCGCGTGGGACCCCGCCACCGGGACACTCCGGCGCACCATCCGGGAACCGCTCGGGGACTGCAGTTGGGCCACCTTCGATCCCGCCGCCCGCCGTGTCCTTATCGCCGAGACGAACTCGAAGGCGTCGGTCCTGGACCTCGCTTCGGGGCGGTCAGTGCCGCTTTCCGGCGTCGCTTCCCCCTCGACCTTTGCCCATGCCTTCAGTCCTGACGGCACGCGCGTCGCCGTCGGGGACGGACCGGTCATTCACGTTTGCGAAACGGCCAATGGCAGGCGCCGGTGGCGGCTCGAGTGCGAGCGTCCAGCCAGCCAAGGCGAACACAAGGCCTTCTCCCTCGGCTTCAGCCCCGATGGCCGCTTCCTGCTCGCCGCCTGCAACGCGATGCACGCCCGGCTCTGGGACGTGACCACCGGTGCCGCCCTCGCCGACTTCGTCCACCCGGCCCCAGTCGCCTCCGCCGAGTTCAACTCCGACGGCACGCGCATCCTGACCGCTGCCTTCGACACCTCAGCCCGACTCTGGTCCGTTGCCGATCCCGCCGAACCGTTGATGGTGTTCCGCCACCGCGACACGCTCACCGGCGCCCGGCTCAGCCCCGACGGCAGTCGCGTCTTGACGAGCACCTCCGGCAACGAAGCCTTCGTTTGGGATGCCGCGACCGGCGCGCGTCTCACCCCGCCAATGCGCCACCGCGCCTGGGTCCACCGGAGTCTGTTCTCCCCTGACGGTCTGGAAGTCCTCACACGCAGCGACGACGGCACGTTCCGGCGTTGGCACGCCGCCACCGGCCTGCCGATGTCCGAACCCTATGTGGTCGGTCCCGGCCAAACTCGAGCCGAGGTCGCCGTAGCACCGGGTTGGGACTGGTTCGCGGCCGGGGCTGGCAGCCCGGAGGTGGCGGTCTGGCGCGAGGAGCGCTGGCCATTGCCCGTCCCCAAATGGCTGCCCGAACTCGCCGAGGCCGTTGCGGGTGTGCGGTTCGAGGCGAACGGGGTCGAAACTCCCGTCCCCGCCACTGAATTCCTTCGCCTCAAGGCCGGCCTGACCAACGCGAGCGCGACCGATCCCTGGACCCGTTGGGCCAAGTGGTTCCTCGCCGACCGCGGCACGCGCACGGTTGCCTGGGACAGCGAGCTAACCGTCCCAGCCTACGTCGAGTCGTTACTGTCCGAGAACACGGTGGATGCCCTGCGCCGAGCCGTTCGGCTCGCCCCCACCAACGCCCCCGCCCTCGCCCGCCTCGCCCGCGCCACCCTGGCTGACACCAACAACCCCTGTCGCGTGAAAGAGGCCGAGTTCCTCAGCCGCCGGGCGGTGGAGTTGGCGCCCTGACGACCCGGCGCAACGAGAAGCGGGCAGGGGTCAGGCGTGAGCCGGGTCTCGATCATGGCGACCGGCGACCCGTTCGATCCAGTCGAGCAACGGGGCGGGGTCTCGGTCGGGGCATTCCTGGTGTCCGATGCGGGTCGCCGGTGAGAGATACTCCTCGACGCGCAAACCGCTGATAAACAACAAGACCGAACGTGCAACGCTCAACGCTCAACCTTCAACTCTCAACAAAACGATCAGTTGAATGTTGAGCGTTGGACGTTGAGCGTTGAGCGTTTCCCGGATCATGTTCACCGGGCAGTTCGCGCAGGAACAGGTCGTTTCCCCTGAACCGTGCCTCCTCTCTTTGCGTCATCGCGCCTTTGAGGCTTTGCGTTTCCTGCCGGGCCGAAGGGATTCAACGCAAAGCCGCAAAGCCGCCAAGGCGCAAGAGAAGACCAGAACGAGTTTTCATTCCCTTTCCATTAGGCATTCGGCCCGCCGCTGACCACCAACGCCCTGGCCCCCCCCCGCCTCGCCCGCACCGCCCTGGCCGACACCGACAACCCGTGTCGCGTGAAGGTGGCCGAGTTCCTCAGCCGTGATTGCTGTGTCCTGTGGCATGTCGGCTGCCTCCGCCGCGCGAGCGAAGAGTTCTTGAGACTGCTCACGCTGCATATTGGTCGCCAGCGACGC
>DAOOQY010000076.1:0-10719 GCA_035389025.1 Verrucomicrobiota bacterium | reverse complement strand
GCGTCGCCCGTTCCGGTCTCGGGGCGTCCCCATCTCGTGTGGTTTTTAGCGAGGTCATGTACCACCCGTTCGGCGACCAGGACGACCTTCAGTTCATCGAAATCCACAACCCCGGCGATGCCGCGGTCGATCTCTCGCGCTGGTTTTTGCGCGGCGGCGTCGATTTCGCCTTTCCGCGCGGCGCCTCGATACCCGCAGGCGGTTACCGGGTTGTGTGTCGGAACATGGCGGCGTTCAGGGCGTGTCACGGGGATTCCACGAATGTGATCGGCACATTTACCGGCTCGCTGAGCCGCAAGGGGGAACGCATCGAATTGGCCGATGCCCAAGGCGAGGTCCGCGACGCCGTCCATTACGCCGACCGCCCTCCCTGGCCGGTTGCCGCCGATGGGCACGGCTCGTCGCTCGAACGGATTTGCGCCGGAGCGGCCTCGAACGACCCTGCCAACTGGTGCGCATCCGGGATCGGCGCCGGCGGGGCCTTTGCAGGCACGCCGGGTCGGCGCAATTCCTGCGATTCACCCGTGCCCTTGCCTCGGGTTGTCGAGGTGTGCCACGACCGCCCCGTGCCCGGCCAACCGATTGGCGTATCGGCCAGGGTGACAGACGATGCGGGTGTCGCGAGTGTCGCGCTCCACTGGGAGGCATGGTCGGCCGACAGCCCGATCGCGAAGGGGGAGACACCTCTGATCGTGGATCAGGCGGCCTCCGACCGCGCGCGCTATGTGGGAGCCATCCCCGGGCAACCGGAGAGCTGTCTGATCCGGTTTGTCATCCAGGCTCGGAGCGTCTCCGGGGCCGTGCGCCACTGTCCATCCGCGACCGATCTGCATCCCACATTCACCTGTGCCACCCACATCAACACCAACACCGCCCGCATCCCGTTCCTCAAGCTCATCACGTTCGGCCGCATCCAGAAGCCGGGTGTCGCGCGGCGTGTCCAGGCGCTCGCCGAGGAGTCCGACCGGCCTCCCTGGGCGACGCGCATGGATTGGAGTTGCGCCGCGGTCGTTCTGCCGCCTGGAGAAACCGGTCTGCTTGTGTTCGATCACGTGCGGGTGCGTCGCCGCAAGGGCGGGTACAAGATCGAGTTCCAACCCGATCGGCCCTGGCAGGGGTTGCGTGCGGTCAACCTGATTCTCGAAGGATCGCCCCGCTATCTGCTATCCGAACCGTTGGCTTTCGAACTCTATCGCCGCGCCGGGGTGCCGTCTCCGGCCACGGATCACGTGCGGCTGTGGTTGGATCAACACGCCCTGGGCTGCCACCTGGTGGTCGAGCAACCGAACCGCGCCTTTTTCCGCCGCCTGGGTCAGGATCCGGATGGCAATCTCTACAAGCTGCTCTGGTACGGTGATGGCGTTGCCGGCCAGCACGAGAAAAAGACGAATCCCGACACCGGCCACGCCGACCTGCTCGACGTCATCGATGGGCTGCGCAAGACCGAGGGCCTGGCACGATGGGATTTCATCCGACAGCATTTCGACGTCGATGAGTTGGCCGGTTACTTCGCCGTCAGCATGTGCATTCAGAACTGGGACGGCTTCTTCAACAACTACTATGCCTATCACGACCCCAGACCGGGCGGGAAATGGCAGATCATTCCCTGGGACCAGGACAAGACCTGGGGCGATTACGACGGCGCGTCGCCCGCATACGATTGGCACGAGATGCCGCTCACCTATGGCATGGCTGGCGACAAACCTCCGAGGCGCTCCTGGTTGGGCGGGTGGCCGGACGCAGGCGCGCCATGGTGGCGCCCGCCCGGGTGGTTCTCCGGTCCGCTATTGGCGGAACCGCACTTTCGCGAGCAATTCCTGGCGCGGCTTCGCGAACTGTGCGACACGGCGTTTACGGAGCAGACCTTCGGGCCCGCCATCACGGCGCTCGAACAACGGATCGAGCCGGAGGTTGTCTACAGGGCCTCGATCGAGCGTCGGGACACCGAGGTCGCCCTGAGGCGGTTTCGCGCCGATATCGAGTCGTTCCGCGGGCAACTCGTCAACCGGCGGCAGTTCCTCCTGCGCCAGTTGGCGGAGAGCAAACCGCTTTCTTCCCTCGAAGCGGGCAGAGCGCCCTGACGACGGCGCGCGGCGCGAGGACAGACATCGGTGCAGGCGCCGGGTTGGTTCGCCAAGGATTTGCATCCTCGATCATTTTGCGCTTGGCGAGTGTCCTGGCCTGGCCGTTAATCTCGATTCATGAAGATTGTGCTGGCCTATTCGGGCGGTTTGGACACGTCGGTCATTCTCTCCTGGCTCAAGGAGACCTATCAGGCGGAGATGATCGCCTTCTGCGCCGACATCGGCCAGGAGGAGGAACTCAAAGGTCTCGAGAAGAAGGCGCTGCGGACCGGAGCCACCAAGATTTACATCGACGATCTCAAGGAGGAGTTCGCGCGCGATTTCATCTTCCCGATGTTGCAGGCGGGCGCGGTCTACGAGAACCAGTATTTCCTCGGAACAAGCATCGCCCGTCCGCTCATCGCCAAGCGGATGGTCGAGATCGCGCTGATGGAGGGGGCCGACGCCATCGCGCATGGCGCAACGGGGAAGGGGAATGACCAGGTCCGATTCGAGTTGACGGCCGCGGCCCTGGCGCCCGAGTTGGGGGTGATTGCGCCCTGGCGCGACCCTGCGTTCCGCGACCGATTCCCCGGGCGCGCCGAGATGATCGCCTATTGCGAGGAGCAGAGGATTCCGGTTCAAGTCAGCGCCAGGAAGCCGTATTCGACCGATCGCAACCTGCTGCACATCTCGTTTGAGGCGGGGATTCTCGAGGACCCCTGGCTGGACGCGTTCGCTCCCGGCAATCGCGGCATGTTCAAGCTCAGTGTCGCGCCCGAGGACGCGCCGGACAAACCCGAGTACGTCACGCTCGAGTTCAAGCGGGGCAACTGCGTTGCGGTGAACGGCAAGGCCCTCGACCCGTACGGCGTGATGAAGGCGCTCAACCGACTCGGCGGCAAGCATGGCGTCGGGCGGGTCGATCTGGTCGAGAACCGTTTCGTCGGCATGAAATCCCGCGGCGTGTACGAGACTCCGGGCGGTGCGATCCTGCACTTCGCCCACCGGCAGATGGAGAGCCTGACCATGGATCGGGAGGTGATGCACCTGCGCGATTCGCTCATTCCGCGCTACGCCGAGTTGGTCTATTACGGATTCTGGTTTGCCCCTGAGCGCCATGCTCTCCAGGCCCTTGTCACCGAAAGCCAGCGAAACGTGACTGGCGTCGTCCGGCTCAAGCTCTACAAAGGCAACATCCTCACCGCCGGACGCAAATCGCCGGTCAGCCTCTACAACCCGAAGATCGCGACCATGGAGGGCGACCCCACCAAGGCCTACGACCAGGGCGATGCCACCGGCTTTATCCGCCTCAACGCCCTGCGGCTCAAGGTGGGCGCGCGCGTCACCGGCGCGGCCCTGAAGAAGCCGGCCCGCAAGCGTTGATCTGAGGATTCGATCTTTGGTCAACCGACTGCGCTCACTATGCTTAAACCTCTCATTCCACAGCGTTCTCCCATCGTGCGAAAGACCCCGCCCGGCACCTACGCCTGGTGCTCGTGCGGGCGCTCAGCCAACCAGCCCTTCTGCGACGGCGCGCACGGCGACACCGGTTTCAAGCCCAAGATCGTCAAGATCGAGCAGGAACGGGAGGTCGCCTGGTGCGCCTGCAAGCATTCGCAGACCAAACCGTTCTGCGACGGCACCCATCACACGCTCAAATGAAGTCGACGTCGCGTCGCACATGACCCGGCACCGCGCTCGGAGAGCCCCGGCGGACCGAGCGCCCTTCCACTCTGAACTCTGCACTCTGAACTCTGCACTCTGAACCTGCCATGTCCCTATCCCGACGCTCGTTTCTCGGCACTGCCAGCCTCGCCGTAGCCGGCGCAGGCGCTTCAACCGGTTTGGTCCGCGCAGCCGCGCAGCCGTCCAGGCCGCGGATCAAGCTCGGCATTGCGACCTATTCCTATTGGCACTTCAGAACCACCAAGGTGCCAATCGAAACCGTGATCGAGAAGGCCGCGGTCCTCGGGGTCGAGGGTGTGGACGTCCTGCATCAGCAGATGGACATCCCCGAGAAGGAACCGCTGACGGCCGCGCATCGCGCGTACCTCCAGAAGCTGAAGCACCACGCCTTCCGCAATGGCATTGACCTGATTTGCCTCTCGATTCACCAGGACTTCGTCGATCCGGACCCGGAGAATCTGGCCCGGCAGGTTACCCACACCCACAAGTGCATCGAGATCGCCTACGAAATGGGCATCCCGTGCATCCGGCTCAACTCCGGCCGCTGGAACACCATCGCCAGCTTCGATGATCTCATGAAGGCCCGCGGGATTGAACCGATCCCGGACGGCGTGAGCGAAGCCGACGGATTCAATTGGTGCATCGCGTGCATCGAGAAATGCCTGCCCAAGGCCGAGCAATGCGGCGTGCATCTGGCCCTCGAGAATCATTGGGGCCTCACGAGCACGCCCGAGGGCCTGCTGCGCATCGCCAAAGCCATCCAATCCCCCTGGCTGGGCGTCCTGATGGATACAGGCAACTTCCTCGAGAACCCGTACGAGAAACTCACTCAGATCGCCCCCTACACCACATTCGTCCAGGCCAAGACCTACTACGGCGGCGGTGAATGGTACACCCTCGACCTCGATTACAAACGCATCGCCCGCATTCTTGCCGACGCCGGCTACACAGGCTACGTCTCCCTCGAAATGGAAGGCAAAGAGAATCCGGACACGGCCGTCCCCAAGAGCATCGCGATGCTGCGCGAGGCGTTCGACGCCTAGCCTGCATTTCTCACCACTTTTTGTCGCCGCGAAGCCGGAGTTCTCAAGAGAAGTCAGCATGCAGGCTAGCCGGAATTCCGGTATGCGATCCGCGGCGATCACGTTCCTGTTCAGCTTCCGAGCCGGCGTCGCGGTGCTTGCGGGGCTGATGCTCGCGCTGTCGTTTCCCACATTCGACATCTCGATCCTCGCCTGGCTCGGGCCGGGGTGCCTCTTGCTCGCTGGATTGGGCGCCCACGGACGGCACGCGTTTGCCTTCGGATACCTGGGCGGGCTGGTCCAGCATCTCGTTTCGCTCCACTGGCTTCTGCACATCCCGTTTCCCGCCGGGGCGGTCGCAGGTTGGCTGGCCCTCAGCGCCTATCTGGCCCTCTATCCGGCTACCTGGGTCTGGCTCTGCACAACCGTGCTGATCCGATCGCGCGCGCCGCTGGTCGATCTGACGTGGCGTCAGCGAACGGTCTGGTGCCTGGCGTGCGCTGCGGCGTGGGTGGCTCTCGAGATGCTTGTGGCCCGGTTCCTGACCGGTTTCCCGTGGAACTTCCTGGGTGTTTCCCAATACCAAACCCTCCCACTCATTCAGATCGCGTCCTTTGCGGGCGTCCACGGCGTTTCGTTCATCGTTGCCTGGTGTTCCGTCGCGCTGCTTTGCGCCATTGCCTGTGTGGCTCGGCGCGTCGTCCGCCGGGCCCCGATCGCGTCCCCGTCACCGATTGTCACATTCCGGGTCACCCTGGCGTCCGACCTGGCCCTTCCGCTTCTGGCGGTGGTCGCGATGACGGTTTATGGAGGAACCCGGCTCGTGACGCCTCAGCAGGCCGAGTCGGAACTGCGTGTGGCGGTGGTTCAGCCGAGCATCCCGCAACGGCTCATCTTCGATCCGCAGGAGTCAACGAACCGCTTCAATCGAATCATGGAGTTGACCCGGCTTGCACTGGCGACCGGGCCCGCTCTGCTGGTTTGGCCCGAGGCCTCGCTGCCGAGCTTCGAGTTAGAGCATTATCGGGCCCTGACGAATCTGATCGCATCGCACCGTGTCTGGATGGTGTTCGGGGCCGAGGACGTCGAGGTGAATCGGGAGGCGCAGGGCGAGCCGGAGTATCGCTATTTCAACAGCGCCTTTCTTTTCGACACGAACGGCCAATTCGCCGCCACCTATCGCAAACGGCGGCTGGTGATTTTTGGCGAGTACATCCCGCTCGAACGCTGGCTGCCGTTCACCAAGTATTTGACACCGATCGATGCCAGTATCACGCCCGGGCCCGGGCCGGTCTGGTTCCAACTCGGCCGGACGGGAGCGCGTCTGGGGCCGCTGATTTGCTTCGAAGACGTGTTTGCCTCGAGCGCTCGAGGCGCCGTGGATGCCGACACCGACTTTCTGCTCAATCTCACCAACAACGGATGGTTCGGAGAGAGCGCGGCCCAATGGCAGCAGGCCGCCAACGCCGCCTTCCGGGCCGTCGAGAACGGTGTGCCGCTGGTTCGTTGCACGAATAACGGTCTGACTTGCTGGATCGATGCCTTTGGGCGCCTTCGCGATGTCGGTTTCAACGGACCCAAAGACGTCTATGGCCCCGGATTCAAAGTCTTCCGGATTCCGCTCCTCGCTCCTGACGCCCGGCGCGTGCCGACCTTTTACCAACGCCACGGCGATCTGTTCGGCTGGAGTTGCGCGGCCATCACGGTCGGCGCGACTGCGTGGGCACGGGTGCGCAGGAGAACACTGCCAGAGAACTGCCCTTGAGGTCGGCGGACCTGACGGAACCAGGCGGGTCAGTTCCATTCTTCGCGGTGAATTCCAGTCATTTCCCAACGCCCAAGAGGATATCGATTATCGATAATCAAGCGCACCCCTTGCGGCTTGACCACTTTCGCGCCCTCCCTAACATCCGCCGCGATTTGAGTGGGACTCTGATGGAAGCAATTCTGGCTCTGGAAGACGGCACGATCTACCGCGGGGCGGCGTTTGGGGCGCGCGCGACCGCGTGCGGCGAGGTCTGTTTCAACACCTCGATGACCGGTTACCAGGAAATCCTGACCGATCCGTCGTACAAGGCCCAGATCGTGACGATGACCTGCCCCCATATCGGCAATTGCGGTGTCAACGCGATGGACGTCGAGTCCTGGCGCCCGCACGTTGCCGGCTTCGTCGTCCGCGAACTCTCACCCGTCGTCAGCAACTGGCGCGCGGATTCCTCCCTCTCGGATTATCTTGCCGGGGAATGCATTCCCGGCATTCAGGGTATCGACACACGCGCCCTCACCCGCAAACTGCGCGTCCGCGGGGCGCTCAACGGCTTGATCTCGACTGAAGACATCAGTCCGGAGCAGGCGCTCGAACGGGTCCGGTCCTGGCCTGGTCTGATCGGTGTCGATTACGTGAAGGAGGTGACGCATCGCGCGGCGTTTGCGTGGGACGAACGGGATGAGTCGAGTGCCAACTTCCGGCTCGTTTCGGGCCCTCATGCGTCCAACCCAAGAAGCGCGCGCGATCCGTTGCCACCGGCGGACATCCCGATCGTCGCCTACGATTTCGGCGTCAAATACAATATCCTGCGCCGTCTCCGGCAGCATGGCTTTCGCGTTCAGGTCGTTCCCGCCACGACGCCCGCCGCCGAAGTGCTCAAGTTCAAACCGTCGGGCGTCTTTCTCTCGAACGGTCCGGGCGACCCCTCAGCACTCGAATACGCTGTCCGCGCCGTCAGCGACCTGGTCCGGACCGGCATCCCGATTTTTGGCATTTGTCTTGGGCATCAGATTCTGGGGCAGGCGTTTGGGGGCAAGACATTCAAGCTGAAATTCGGCCACCGCGGCGCGAACCACCCGGTCAAGGATTTCGAAACTGGACGCGTCGAAATCACTTCGCAGAATCACGGGTTCGCGGTGGACCCGGCCAGTCTGCCGACGGATGTCCAGGTCAATCGCATCAACCTCAACGACCAGACCGTCGAGGGCCTTCGTCATCGAACCAAACCGGTCTTTTGCGTCCAGTACCATCCCGAGGCCTCGCCCGGACCGCATGACTCGACGCCTCTTTTCGACGAGTTCCGCGCGTTGATCGAACACAACGGCTAACCCGCACATTTGACACCCCGTCAGTGCACAGGGCGATCCGATCGCGCATGGTGTCTGCTATGCGGGTTGTCGGGCTCGGCTTCTTCACCCCCGCATAACACCCGAATCCGGTTCGGCATCTCGTTCCCGGTTTGCTCGAGCAGACAGAAATCCGCTCGCTGGCCCAGGGCAAGGCCGCCCCGCAAACCGAGCCATTGCGCCGGCCTTTGCGAAAAGCGCCACCACGCCCTTGACCAGGGCGTCCGGGTCATGGCCGCGGCGCGCCACACTCCTTCGTCGGGGCGCAGGGCGCTTCCGGCGAAATAGGGTTGGCCAGGCATGCGCACCACCTGATCGTCCCCGACCTCGACCTGCATCTCGCCCAACGCGTAGCGCCCCGGCGGCGCGCCCGCCGCGGCCATCGCGTCGGTGATATACACGAGCGCGCGGCTGGGCAGGAGCCGATGCGCAAGTCGAAAGAGCGGGGGCGACACGTGCCGCCCATCGGGGATCATGCTGACCGTCAGGCTGCGGCTTTCGAGGACGCGCCACAGGATGTTGTCATGGCGGTCCAGGGATTGCGGGCATCCATTCCCGAGGTGCGTGAAGCCGCTCGCCCCGGCCTCGATCGCCTGTGCGATTCTCTCAGCCGATGCGTTGGTGTGACCCAGGCTGATTCGGATGCCCAGGGAAACCGCCAGGGCAATGGCTTCGATCGCCCCACTTCGTTCCGGGGCCAGAGTCAACAACAGCAGATCGTCACCCGCGGCCGCCCTGAGTTGGCGAATCCGCTCGGGCAGGGGATCGCACATGCACCCCGGATCATGGGCTCCGCAATATCCGGGTTGTTCGGACAAAAACGGCCCTTCGATGTGCCACCCGGCGATGGCCGCCGTCAATTCGGGAGAACCATTCCGGAGCGCACGCAACCGTTCGAGCTTGTCGAGCATGCGCTCCCAGGCGTCGGTCACAAGCGTGGCCAGGAACCGCGTGCAACCCGCCCGACGCAATCCTCTCGCCGCGGTCAGCAAGCCGTCGAGCGACACAACCTCAGCCTGGAAATCGACCCCTGCGTAGCCGTTGATCTGGAGGTCCAGCAAGCCTGGCGCAATCCAGCGGTCGGTCGGCGTGGCCTCGGCCAAGTGCTCGATGCTCGCGATCCGCCCGTTCCGACACGTCACACGGACGGGGCGTTGGGAGAGGTAATGGCGGGCGACCACGCTGGACACGGCCGTTTCACGGGAGGAGTCGCGCCCCACTTTGGACAGTCCTCTCCCCTTCAACCCAGCACAGAAGCATGACCTCTCTGCAACCGGTTTCATCGGTCAAGGATTCGCCAACTCGATCGCATACCCCTTAAGATACTCCGTTTCCGGGATCGAGGGAAGGACTGGGTGATCGGGCGACTGTGAGAATGTGGCGACTCGACGCAGGACTTTGCGGGCATCGAAGGCCGCGGAGAGCAGCACGTCCAGGAAGGTGCGGGCATCCACGTGATGCGAGCAGCAGAAAGTGGCGAGGAGCCCTCCCGGTTTGAGCAGCTTAAGGGCGCGCAGGTGGATTTCCTTGTACCCGCGCAGGGCATCGGGCACCGCCGCGCGATTGCGCGTGAACGACGGCGGATCGAGCACGATCACATCGAACACCGGGAGCAGCTTCTCGTGCGGCCCGGTGGCCGTGCGCGTCTTGAGCCAGTCGAACACGTTGCACGCCTCGAACGAACAGCACGCCCCCAGGCCGTTGGCATCGGCCTGGCGCCGCGCGATGGCCAGAGCCTCCTCGCTCTGATCGAGCATGTGCACTCGCGCCGCTCCCACCCGCGCCGCGTGCAGACCAAATCCGCCGGTGAAGGCGAAGCAATCGAGGACGTTCGCGTTGGGTATGCCCCGCGCCAATTCGGCCACGCGCAGGTAGTTGACCTGTTGGTCCAGGTAAAGGCCTGTCTTGTGGCCTTCGAGCAGGCTGACTTCGAACACCAGGCCGTTCATCTTGGCCTGAACCGTCGCCGTCTCCGGCCCAAAGAGCGTCCCCTGCGCCGGCGAGAGACCCTCGAACCTGCGCGAAGCCACATCGCTCCGCTCGACGATCGTTTTGGGCGCCAGCACCGCCTCGAGCGCAGCCACGATGTCCGCCTTGCGACGGTCCATGCCCAGCGACGAAATCTGCAGCACCAGCGAGTCCTCGTACTTGTCGACGATCAACCCGCTCAGGAAATCGCTCTCGGCGTTGACGACGCGATAGGACGTCGCGTCCGGCATGTGACGGCGTCGCACGGCCAGGGCGTTGCGAAGGCGTTGCTCGAAAAAGGCCCGGTTGATCGCAACCCGGTCGGGCGCGAGCCATCGGATATGTATTTTCGATCTCGAATTGAACACCCCAATGCCGAGGAAGCGTTGCCGATGGTCCTTGATCTGCACCACGTCCCCGTCGGCCGCCGGCCCGGTCAGGCGCAGGATCGACCCGGCATAAATCCACGGATGTCCCGCCAGCACGCGGTCCGCCTCGCCCGGGCGCAAGAGCGCCGTTGTCATGGATTGCATGGTTGCGTGCATAAGTCGGTTCAAAGGCGGCAGGCCCGGCCCGCCGCAAAGAACACACATCAAGACACAACGCCGCACCCCAAGGAAGCTTAAACCGGGGATCAAGTGAGCGAGCCGCGCCTCAGACCAATTCAAATCATCAACATCATGAACCAGCCCCGCCGTCTCCCAGGCCTCCCCTCCCGCGCCTCGCTCGGTAGAATCCTTGCGAAAACAAGGGGATAGGGTTGAGGGCCACACTTGACTTGATCGCACCATGTTCCGGAATTCAAGGATTCTAGCAGCCCGTCGGACTTCGTGGCGATCTACCACCACGCCATCTCTGGCCTG
>DAOOQY010000075.1:0-10794 GCA_035389025.1 Verrucomicrobiota bacterium | reverse complement strand
GGGGCAGCAGCGTGTTGAGGTAGTCTGTATAGCCCTCCTTGTCGGCATCGAGGAAGACCATGTGGATGGGGATAGGGGGCGACCCCTTGTCCCCTCGCGAGATTTCGGGGCCGGTCTATCGGCCGCGAGCGCACCCTGACGAGCGACCGCTCGCGGCGAGGCGGAAGAACGGGCGCCTCAGTCCAACGGAATGGCTTGCCCATCCCCCTGATTGCATTAGAATCGGCACGGCTATCAGCGGTAGAATGCCAAAATACAACTGAACATGAACATAAAACGATTAGACATACTAATACTTGCTACCACACTATGGTTTGCCCCTCGATGCCAGGCGGACCCCGTTCCATCCGAGAACCTCAGGCTGCGAACGACCATTCAGCTTCACGCGGACCTTGGGATTGCCCCCAACAGCGTGTTCAACCCCCGTTTTTTCGACGGGGACATCTATGCCAACCAACTCAACGTTCCTGCCATCGGACGTTATCCCCAGGGTTCCAGCACGCCGGAACTCGTGTCGGTGTCGGTCGAGCACCGCATCATAGCGCCTTTCCGCGGCGCCCATCGGACTCGTTACATCCTGGGTGGCAGCAGCGCGGCAACCGCGGTGTTCTCGCGTTATGACTTTGACTTCCAGAACCGGATTGAAGCTCCGGTGCCCGAGGGCCAGTCTACCGAGACGTTTGACTGGGTAGATGAGGATACGATCATTTACTGCATCTACAATCCTTCGGGCAACCGCAAGCGGTTGGCACTGGCGACGGTGGATGCGGAGCCGTTTGCGGTGACGCCGGACACCCGCTGGAACGAGCAGGGATACATCACGACCAGCGTCACCGGCCGGATTCGCAATGTCCGCGTGGGCGATGTTTACAGCGGCTACGCTTACTACGGCGATGGGGGCCAGAACGAAAACCCGAAGTTCTTCGCCATCAACCTGGCAACGGGAGCGGAAACCGAACTGGGCAACGCCGGAACTCTGACCGGGTCGGGGAGTTTTGGTCTCTGGACCGTGGTTGAACGCGGCGGTTACCTCTACGTCCAGACCACCGACAACGGCATTCAAGTCTACGAAATGACCAGTGCGACGACTCTGGGCGCACTGCAAACGACGTACACAAAGGAACAATTGACCGCGCTCACCGGTTACGATGGCCAGTTCTGGGGATTCGATGTGACTGCCGAGGGCAACATGATCGTGGGCGGGACCGGCTTGATCTGCGAGTTGGCCGGCCCGGCGCGCCTCCAAGCGTACGTGCTGGAACCTGATTGGAACATTCCGCCCCTGACCTACGATTGGATGACCACCAACCACCTGCAGCGCGGGCTGGCGTACAATCCGGTTTCTGGCAATGTCCTCACCGTCAGCCGGTATCCCGCCAATGGCAGCGGACAGGTCTATGTGATCGATTCCGCCAACGGGAGTTTCACTGGAACCATGAACACCAATGGGATCAAGTACGATATGAACTTCCCGCTCAATATGATCGGCGTGGGGGATGACGGGGCAATCTACGCCTGCAACCTGGCCGTCGACAGCTCGAGCCAGCCCGCCGAGCCCATGAGCAACAATGGGCCGTTCCGGATATATCGCTGGGCCGATGAATCCGCCGACCCGGTCCTCGTTTATGAAGGCGATCCGAGCGAGGGCGATGCCACCGCGGCCAATCGCCGCTATGGCGATAACATCGACGTCCGCGGCGCGGGCGCGAACACGCAAATCATCTGCGGCACGCGGCAGGGCAAGGTTCTCGCCGTCTTCACCACCACAGACGGAATCAACTTCACCCATACCAAGGTTCAGGCGCCCGACATCGCCAGCACCACTTCCACCGCCCTCAACGGCATCGCGTGGGGTGTGGGCAACACGTTCTTCACGAAGAATGACTCGACGTCCGCTGCCCAGCAGTTCGCGTTGCAGGAGTTCACCCTCGACCTGGTCGCAGCCACAGCAACCCTCGTGCGCACAGACAGCGGACTCCAGGAGATGGGCGGCATCATCGACTATAGCGCGGACAGCGACCTGCTGGCGATTCTGAAGACGGTGACGACAACGACCGCCGAAGCCAGCCAGCACGAACTGAGACTCTTCAAGTCCACCGTGGCGGGTATGGTGCAGCAGGACCATCCCCAAGTGTCCCGCCTCTTCCCTGGCGACTACTCGAATGGCAATGGTGTTGGCGCTGTTGCTTTCGGTGATGGAAAAGTGTTCGCCCTGGCGGCCAACAACGGAATCGTCGCTTACACCATTCTGGAAAAGCTGGTCAAGCCACAGATGTTCTGGACCGAAACCGGAGGGTGGGATGTGGATGCTGGAACCGTATGGGCTGCCGCGTTCGATGGCAGCGGCAAGACTCCCATCGCGGCCGGGCTGAATCGCCCCATCGGCATCGCCGTTGACGACGCGAGCGGCCTGGTCTACTGGGCCGAAGACGGCATTGGCGGGCAGCGTGCCAGCCGCGTTGTTCGAGCGGGAATGGACGGCAGCAACCAGAAAGAGCTCTTCAACGGAGATTTGCTGGGCTTCGTCAACGCTCAAATGTTGGGACTCGATGCGGCCAATGGCCAACTCTATTGGACGACCTGGACGCAGGGAGTCTTGCAGGGCAATGTGGAGGGGACCGACTATGCGTTCCTGGGCGGTTCGGCGGGCCACTATACGGCCCTGGATCTGGATCTGGCGAACGGTTTCATCTATTACGCCGATCCGATGGTGAACGGCGTCCTCTATCGCTGCGACCTGACGGGCGCGAATCATGAGGAATTGGCTCGGGACCTGTCTGCCGCCGACTTCAACGTCAACTCCATTGCCGTCGATGCCGCCCATGGGTACATCTATTACACCGATGCCGGCACGCACGAGATCAAACGAATGAGCCTGACCGGCGCGGATCAGACGGTTCTCTTACAGGACGCCGGTCTCTCGCCGCTCGGCATCGCCTTGCGTCCCGACGGGACTTTGTTCTGGGTTGGCACGGGCGGACGCCTGGGCACGGCCAAGGTGGATGGCTCCACCTCATTGAATCTGCAGGTGGTTGGCACTGGCAGCACGGCGTTCGGCATCGCCGTGGTGTCTCAGGCGCCAGTCGCCGACCTTGAAATCACCGACATCGACGTTGCCAATTCGACGGTCACCATCAAATGGCAGGGAGGCCTGGGGCCCTTCCAGTTGCAGCGCCGCGCCGATGCGACGAAGGGCGCCTGGGAAGATGTGGGCGCGCCCGTTTCGGCCAGCGAGGCCACGGACACTGTCGGCCCGCAGTCCATGTTCTATCGCGTCCAAGGCAACGAGTAGAGCCTGCCGCGCACGATGTGGCGGCCGGTCAACACATCGTCTCAGGCTTGATCGCTAACGGCTGTGCGGCGCGACCGCACAGCCGTTTTCTTCTCGCAGGGCATAGCCTCACCTCCTTCCGGAGGAAGGCCACGCCCGGGAACTTGCCGCCGCAGCCGGCATGATGCCGAAAGTGGCATGTACCTGCTTTGAGCCTGTAAACACTGGCGTCTGTTGCGTTTTGGCTGCCTGACGAAACCGGTTAGAATTGTCTGTGCCACACACCCGCTGCCAGGGGTGCCGGCTTCACCGTTTTTTCAGACTCAGCGATAGCCCGGAGTTGCCTACGCTGACGAAGACCGAATCGAGGGCGGAGTCTGTTGTGATGGCATTGATGAAGGCCGGATCGGCCATGCCCGCGGTGATGTTGTGGGCCACAATCAGCCCGCCCGGACGCACCAGGGGCAGCAGCGTGTTGAGGTAGTCTGTATAGCCCTCCTTGTCGGCATCGAGGAAAACAAGGTCGATGGGCCCCTTGAGCTTTGTCGCCTCCTGATGGGCGTCTCCTTCGATCAGCGTGACCAGATTGCTGACTCCTGCGCGTTGGAAGTTCTCCCGCGCCGCGGCGGCGCGTCCCGGGTCGATTTCAAACGTGGTCAGTTTTCCGCCCGTCGTGCGCAGGGCGAGACAGAACCAGATTCCAGAGTAGCCGTGGGACGTTCCCAACTCGACGACGTGCTGGACACCGGCGCCCTCGGCGAGCAGGCGCAGCAGGCGCCCATCGTCCCGAGGGACGCTCATGGTGCCTCGTCGCTGGCCTCGGTCCATCTCGTCGAGGACATCGAGAATCTTCCTCTCCGCATCGTCTTTGGCCAGAGGGGCAGCCGCGAAGGTGGATGCCGCGGCGGGCCGGCGCGGCGGGCCGCCGAAGGGTTGGGCGAAGAGCATGAGGCTCGCCTGAGTGAGACTGAGGGCAACGAAGATGGTGGGCAGAGACGTCATAATTCAAAGCAGGCCACAGTCCGACGACAGGCGCAAGAGAATCCGGCCCGCCGTCTTCCGGCCTGTCGGCGGGTGGGGCGATGGGAACACCGGGGCGTTGCAGGCGAGGCAGAGGAACAACGGTTGTGGGGTACTTTCGCTTGTTCACGGATGCAATCCGCCGCGCAGGCCGTGAACAGTCGTTTCAACTGGTAGGCGTGTGCTCTTTTGGTGTGGACATGAGTGTGTCAGGACCGGAGAGGCCATGTTGAGTGCCGACGCCCGCCCGCCCGGCGGTTGCGCGTCGGCGATATTCATCAAGCATGGCGGCCGTGGCGGTCGCGCCGCATCGAGTCGCCCCCAGATCGCGGACCCTGATCAGGCCATCGAGATCGCGCACGCCGCCAGCCGCCTTGATCTGCACCTTCGGGGAAACGCTGGCCCGCATGAGGGCCAGGTCATGCTCGGTGGCGCCCTTGTAGCTGTAACTCCCATCGGCCTGCTTCACGAAACCGTAGCCGGTGGAGGTCTTCACCCAGTCGGCACCGGCGCGTTCGCACAACGCGCAGAGCTTCCGCTTGAAAGCGTCGCTGTCCAGGCCCGCGCCGCCCCTGTCGAGGTAATCGTTCTCGAAGATCACCTTCACCTTCGCGCCGCGTCGGTGGGCCTCGTCACAGACGGCTTTCACGTCGCCCTCGACGTACTCCCAGTCGCCGCTCAGGGCCTTGCCGATGTTGATGACCATGTCGATCTCGACCGCGCCGTCGCGGCAGGCCAGTTCGGTTTCGTAGCGCTTGGATTCGGTCGTCGAGTTGCCGTGCGGGAAGCCAATCACCGCGCCGACGTTGACCCCGCTCCCTCTGAGCAGTGCAGCCGCGCGCCTGACCGCGTAGGGTTTGATGCAGACGGAAGCGACGCCGTATTGCACCGCGAGCCGGCAGCCATCCTCCAACTCCTGATCCGTCAGAGTCGGGTGCAGGAGGGAATGGTCGATCATCTTCGCCAGTTGTTCGTAGGTGTAGCTCATCGCTGTTCACCCGGTAGCCGACTACGATGATGGCATCAAGGCTTTAATATCCCGAACCTTGACGCAGCCGCATGTCACCGCATGTCACCGCATGTCACCGCACGGGGTCACGGCGGTCGAAGGGACCAGCCTTCCGAAACGTCGAGGGCTCCGAAAAGGTTGCGACGACAACCAGTTCTTTGTTGACTCGTGCGGACGAGCGGCTGAATCGCTGCTCGAACGCCCGATGACCCGCATCCCGAGAATCTCGATCGTGCTGCCCGCGCGCAATGCGGCCGGCACGCTGCCCGCCACGCTCGGGAGCATCCGCGCCCAGACATTCGCCGCGTGGGAACTCGTGGCCGTGGACGATGGTTCAACGGACGAAACGCACCGCATCTTGTGCAGTGCCGCACGGGCGGACGCCCGCATTCGCATATTGTCCCTCCCGCCCGCCGGAATCGTGGCCGCGCTGCGCGCGGGCTGCGAGGCGGCGCGCGGCGAGTTCATCGCGCGCATGGACGCGGATGATCTGATGCTGCCCGAACGCCTGGAACGGCAGGCGGAGTTTCTGGAACGCAACCCGCGCATCGGGGTGGTGTCCTGTCGCGTGCGGTATGGCGGCGACCCGGCGTCGCAGGCGGGTTATGCGGCGCACGTCGACTGGGTCAACGCACTGCTCACGCCGGAGGACATGGCGCTGCGGCGATTTGTGGAGTCGCCCGTGGCGCATCCGAGCGTCCTGTTCCGGCGCGAACTGCTGGCCCAACACGGCGGTTACGCGGAAGGCGATTTCCCCGAGGACTACGAACTGTGGCTGCGCTGGATGGACGCGGGGGTCCGCTTCGGCAAAGTGAACGCCGAATTGCTCGTGTGGAACGACCCGCCTGCGCGCCTGTCCCGCACCGACGCGCGCTACCGCACCGAGGCGTTTTACCGGACAAAATCCCTGTATCTGGCACGCTGGCTCAAACGTCACGTGGCGTCGGACCGGGGGTTCTGGCTCTGGGGCGCGGGCCGCGTGACGCGCCGACGCTTTCTCGCCCTGGAAGCGGACGGGATTCGCTTCGCGGGCTTCATTGACATCGATGCGAACAAGCTCGGACGCGCGCGCGATGGGCGGCGGGTGGTCGGGCCGGACACGTTGCCTGACCCGGCCCGCGCATTCATTCTCGCCGGCGTGGCCAAGCGCGGCGCGCGCGAACTGATCGCCGCCGAATTGAATCGCCAAGGCTGGCGCGAGGGAAGGGACTACCTGCTCGTGGCGTGAAAACTCAGCATCGGGCCCTTGGCCTGCCGGTGGTTGTGTGGCAGAACGGAAAAGTGGTCGAGAGACCCGCGTGAGTGTGAGCGCGCATCTCTCCGCGCAGGCCCGCCGCACTCAGTCCACGGTATTCCATTTGAAGCACGCGCCGCCCTTGCGGGCCGGTGTCGGCCCCGCCGCCGTAACCACAACGGGTCCGGGCTCCTCGGGGTGGGTGGCCAGATAGCGGTGGTTGGTGAGGGACATGAGCATGGTGTCGCCGCGCATCAGGTTGATCCACTGAAATGACTCGGCAAGGCCCGGCGTCTCTCCGGCGAGGTCTTTCAACACGGCGGCATCACCGGCGGCGGAGACGAACCGGCCATTCGAGGCCTTGAGCGCCACGCGGCCTTTGCCCAAATCCAACACCTGAAATGTCGCGTTCGGAGGGATGGTCCCCGCCGCATCGGCGGCGAGATTGACAAGCCTGTTCTCCTGCGTGTCGGCGGCCAGGAAGCTCTCGTCCGCCCCGCTGCGCAACGCGATGCTCCTGCCCAGCGGAATCTGGCGCTCGATGCCTCGTGCGCGCGGCTCGACGCACGTGTAGTTGTCAAAGTCGGCATAGCCACCGGGCCGTCCGGTGGTGTTGTAGTTAAACAGGGCAGGGCGGACGCCCTGGAAGGTCGTCAACTGGAAGGTCATGGTGAAAGGCTTGCCCAGCGCCGTGAATTGCCTGCCGTCGGCGCTCCAACTGAAGCTGGCCTCGTCGGTATCGAAGTTGCAGTGGACGCGAAGCCACACATGCCTGGGAGGCGCGGTCGGGCTGATGGCGGGGGCATTGGTGGTCGCGGGAGCGGTGGCGCCGGGTCCACGGCGTCTTCCACCACCGCCGGTGACCATTTGCAGCAAATCGCCCTCTGCGGTTTTCACCACGCCGATCCAGGCGTAGGGCCAGCTCAGCAGCGCCAGTCCGGCGGTGTCGCCCACCGCGAGACCCGAGGTCTCCAACTCGACAGTGATGGTGGATTCGGGTCCGGGCGGTCGGTGGCAGAGGCTGTTGCGGGCCGAGTAGAAGTCGGGCGCCGGCAGCGCACGGAGGCGAAGCACGCCCGGCTTCTCGGTGAGGGACCACTCGGAATCATCGGGGACGTGATTCCACTGCGCGTGCGGGTTGAGCGTGCGGCCGTCAAAGTTGTCGTCGTGGATGAAGGCCGGCCTGGGTTCCTGGGCATGGCCGGTCTCGGGCTTGAGCCAGGTATTCGGTGCCCTGCGGAGGTTGCCCGGGAGGCCGACGAGCGGAAAGCCGTCATTCCACGTCACCGGGACCAGTGCAACCATGCGTCCGGCGCTGCCGTGGTCGGACATGATGATGCTCCACCATTGGCCCGAGGGTGTATCGACGATGCCACCCTGATGCAGCCAGAGCCCGCGATCGTTCGGTTGGGCGCGCGACGGCGCCGCCCCCGTGACACCCAGCGACTCGCCCTGAACCATGCGCTCGACCTTCCACGGGCCGTCAATCGAGCCGGCGACCGCGACCATCTGATCCACGGGGCCGCCGGGGATGGCAGACACATCCACATACTTGCCATTGATCTTGTAGAGGTGATGGCCCTCGCCCATCGGGCCATCGAGTGCGCGCTTCGGAGCGTCGGTCTTGAAGGATCGAAGGTCCGGGGCCAGTTCCTCGATCGGATACGGACTGCGGGCGCCGGAAATGAGATAGACCCTGCCGTCGTCGTCGAAAAGGACCGAAAGGTCGTGGCGCCCGGGCAGTTGGTTGCGCTCCCAAGGACCGTGGATCGACTTCGAGCGGAAGACCTGGAGGCCCGCGCCGTTGACGTTGGAGAAGATGTAGAACGTGCCCTGGTGATGGCGGAAGCAGGGCGCCCAGATGCCTTGCCCGTAGATATTCTTGCCTTCGAGCCGGAACGCGGGGCCGAGGTCCAGCCGATCCATGCAGTACCCGACAAGCTCCCAATTCACCAGGTCCTTCGAGCGCATGATCTGCACCGCCGGGTTCATGTGCATGGTGGTGCCAGCCAGATAGTAGTCGTCACCCACGCGGATCACGTCGGGGTCCTCGAATTCCTCGTAGAACAGCGGATTCGAGTACGTGCCGTTGCCGTTGTCCGCCGTCCAGTGCCTGGCCGCCACGTCAGGAAGACCGGGGGAATCCGGAGTCGCGGCGCGGCCAGCCAGCGCGGCCGCGGCCAGCAGTGCGAAGATGAAGGAATGCAGAACGATCGCTCTGTTCATGGGTGCTCTGAAGGGTCTGCCGCATACGCGACAGGGAACCCTCGCCCGGGCCTCTCCCACCCGATGGAGGGTGCTCCCGGCTGCGCCTGTCTGCCGTGTCGGAACAGGGAAGCCAGCGCGAGCACTGCACGTATTGTTCTCATAAACTGCGTGCTTTCAGTGGTTGTGGTCGAGTTGTGTGAAGAGAAGCTTGCGCCAGTCCGCAGCGGGATAGGCGAGGACTTGGTTGCTGGCGGCAGGATTGGCCAGCTTGACCTTGGCCGCCGAGCCGAAGGCGGAAACGGCGGCGTTGTTTGCCGGTTTCATCGGTCAGCTATTGGATTCCAGACCTTTCGAAAACCAAACCCTTCGTAGTCCTTCACGTTCACCGTCGCCAACTCGGTCACACCTTGGGCAGTCATGACGAGCGCGGATCGCGCGTCGTAGAGGCGGCGAAAGGCGAAATCTCTCCGGCGCGCTCTTTGCCAGAGGGTATCGTGCAAGGGACGGCTTTCCACCGTGAAACCGATGAGCCGCCAGCGCGGATGGCTGCGGTAGGCCTGAATCACTTCGACGGCTTCTTCGGCATCGAGCGGATGCTTCAGCACGGCGGGATTGCGCAGCAGGCCATAGAGTTCAGCGAGGATGAATTCGGAAATCGCCACGTCCTCTTCGTGCCCGATGGAGGTGAGCCAGCCGTAAGCCGCCTCGTGGCTCGGCGAGTCTTCGTTGAACGCGTGGAGCAAGATGTTGGTGTCAATCGAGAGCATGGCGCGTCACTTTCTGCGGCGGTGGGCAAGGGTCGCTTCCGTGGCGGTGAGCTGCGCCTGCTCCTTGATTTCAGAGTCTGTCAGGCCCTTCCAGCCAAGACGGCGGGGCTTCGGCGGCTGCCACTCGCCACTGACGCCGGGTTGGGTGGCATAAAGGCTCAGGATGTATTCAAGCCCGCGCCGGGCCAGCTCGGCCAGGGAGATTTCCCGGCTCTTGCAGACCTTGCGGGCGCGCTCGTAAACATCGTCCGGCAACTGGATTTGTGTGCGCGTCATGCCCACAGACTGCCATCATGTTGGCTGGTGTCAATCCGGCAGCACTCCTACTTCTTCACGCTTGCCTTCCTCGCCTCCGCGATGACGGCGTGGAAGGCGGGCTTGGGCTGAGAGTTGGCGTCGAAAAGCAGCGGTTTGCCGCCGGCGCGCCAGGAGTTCGCGTCGTTCGGGCCCCAGAACGTGACCATCTCGACGTGCTGGTCGTGTTTGAGAAAGGCCCGGAAGAGGCCCGCGTACGCCTCGGCCAGTCGGCGGTCGGCGTCCCTCACCAGGCCGCCCTGGGTGGTCGCGGCGTTGTCCGCAATGTCCGCCCCGAATCCGCGCTGGCCACCCTGCGCGCTGGTGACATCGAGTTCCGTGATGTGAATGGGCAGGCCGAGCGCCGCCATGTCCGCCAGCGCCTGGTCCATGGTCTCGAAGGTCGTCGAGACATTGACGTGAGCCTGCGAGCCGATGGCATGAACCGGCACCTTCTGTTCCTGCAACGACTTGATCAGCGCGATGAGCTTCCGGCGTTTCGACGGATTCTCCAGGCCGTAGTCGTTGTAGCGAAGGATCGCCTCCGGGTCCGCTTCGTGGGCGTACTCGAACGCCTTGGCGATGAAGTCCGGACCGATGATCTCGAACCAGAGCGAGTTGCGCAGGATGTTGGTGCCGCCGTCGGCGAGCGCCTCATTGACCACGTCCCAGACTTTGATCCTCCCCTTGTACCGGCCCACGACGGTGTGGATGTGATCGCGCATCCGCTCGAGCATTTCATCGCGCGATGCGCGCGGCCCCGTGTAGCGGCCGAAGGGTTCGCCGCCAAAGCCACGACCGAATCGCCCACGCCCGAACTGGTTTGTTCCGGACGCACTCGGGTTGGCAAATGGGGTGGGGGCGGCGTTGGTGACTCCTGGCGGCGGCGGATTCGTGCCGGCAAACACCCAATTGGGCGTCTGGGAATGCCAGACGAGCGTATGCCCAGCCAGGTCCATCGTGTTGCTCAGCCCGAAGCTCACGAAGGCGT
>DAOOQY010000074.1:0-10829 GCA_035389025.1 Verrucomicrobiota bacterium | reverse complement strand
CAACGGGATCAGCGACTGCGGAAGGAACCTCGTTGGCCTTGGACGGGGGTTCTGTAAGGGTGAAGCGGGTGGATGCGCCACCCTACATCGAGAGCGAGTACACGCGTCGATTCAAGTTCGACTCCGCCGAGAATCCCAAGCTCCGGGAATTGCGCCAGCGGTGACTTTGGCGTCCGAGCAGGGCAAGGTCGCGGTGAAGCTCCAGACCATGACACCGAATTTCCAGGCGTATGAAGTTCGCTTCGCTGGCGGTTCCTGGGGCGTAACCGACGCGAATCTGCTCTGGGCCATTCGCCCGGGCCTGAACCGCTTGGAGGCTCGGACGGTGAACCGGTTTGGGGTGCATGACCCAACCTCGACTGTCGAGGTCGTGCAGTGAGAATGGAGTATGGCCGGCGCTCGCGGTCCGGTTTCTGCGCTCACGGTGGCACTGCGTGCGCCCAGGGCCGATGGTTCCAACTATTCCCCTCCGTTGTAGTGGATTACTGATCCGTGCAACGCGACACTCGGGCGTGACAAACACGAGAATCCGAATCCGGGAAGACTTTCCGAGCGCGCCGCTCTGCCCCCACTGCGGGAAGGAAATCCAAGAATTGGCAGCGCGGCGACCAGCGTGGTCGCCAGGGCCAGACATGTACCAGCACTCCGTAGCTTCGGTTGCGGCTTTGCAGCGCTGCGCATTTTGGCGCTTCCCCTTGGCCGCGCTTTGCGCTATCGTTGCTAGCAGAACACATGAGGACAAACGGTATGCCACAACTGTTGGTGCGACAGATTGAAGAGAAGGTCGTGAGGAAGCTTAAGGAGCGGGCCGGCCAGCACGGTGTGTCGATGGAGGAGGAGCACCGGCGCATCCTGCGCGAGGCCCTGCTCGGGGCAGCGAAGAAGAAACCGTCGTTCAAGGAGTACTTGCTCTCGATGCCCAACGTGGGTGAAGACAAGGACTTCGAGCGTCGCCCACAGATCGAGCGTCCGGTCGAATTATGAGCGGCTTCTTGCTCGATACGAACGTCCTGAGCGAGGTGGTGATCGACTTCGTCGGAAACCTCGCCAATGCGGCTCTTGTCATCTCGCGTTTGCATCGGGGGGAAAAGCGACAGGTCTTTTGCGACAGCCGCAGACGTCGCCAGGGCCAATTGCGCAATTACCTCTTCTCGCGTGAATCCTCCTACGACTCGTCGCCGGAGGACGATTGGTCGAGGAACAGGCCTTGTTCCATCAAACGGGCTCCCACATCGAGGGCGATGGTCGAAGCCCGGTACTCGAGCAGGGTGTCGTCGAGTGGCTGGCAAGCGTCTCCCAGTGCCCGCTGCAACCGCAAAGCCGTTTCCCGGTCCGGGCAGTCGATCAGGAACGATCGGCGAACACGCGCATGCCGGCATGCGCCGAACCAGGAGCGCACTTCCGCCGCGACATTGGCCGGGGCGGGCTTCTTGGCGTGTTTCTCGAGTGTCTCGAGCACCCGCGCGGCTGTCCAGCCCTGGGCCGCGGCCTGCATTGCGGCCGCGCGGGTCAACCGGAATAGCGTGCCTCGGCTTTTTCCGCAGCGCTCGGCGAACGGCCCCAGTTCGATCTCCGCCGGCAGGTTGGGATACAGGAAGACCACCTCGAAATTCGGCTGGAGGACGATTGCGTTTTCGCCTTCCGGCTGGGTGTACTCGAAGTTCGGGGCCAACCCCAGCAGACAGCGGCCCACGCCGTTGAGCCGGAAACACAAATCCCGCCCGGCGGCGGTGCCCGTGTCCACTGCCCCCAGTGGAACCAGGCGCTCCCAGAAAAAGCGCTCGAGGGTTTCCCGCCACGGTTGCTCCACGTTTTCCTCGGTGGCCTCGTCGACAGAATACCCAACCCACATGTGGGTCGGCCGGCTCGAGGCGGGTGTCAGAGCCGTCAGCGGATGGCTGACGCGGCTCCGGTAATCCAGGAACTCCTTCAGGGCGACGGTGTTCGTGGCGTCGCCGAAGGCCCGGGCCAGCGGCGGACGCAGGTCCACAGGCTCTTCCTCGCGCGTGACGAAGGGCGTCCTGCCCGGCACCAGCTTGCACACCGCGTCCTCATCCTCGCCGAACTCGCCGGCAGCCGGCTTGAGGAACTCCCGGATCAGCTCATGCAGGCGCTGGCCGGGCGGTTCGCAGAGCCATTGCTTGCCGCGGTCGGTGGGGACGAGCGTCAAAGCCCCTTTGTGGTCGGATCGCGGGGTGGCGAGTTTCAAGCTGCGCAGCAGCCGGTTGGCTTGGCGGAGGCGATCCGCGACGGAAAACCCTGCGGCCAGCCATTGCGGGAGCGGTATTGCCGCGGCTTCGAGCTGCTCCTGGCTTTTCTGGTAGAACGTCCAGCCGTGACTTCCTTGTTTGAGCCGACAGCCGCCAAAGGAAGCCTCGGTCAACACAAGGACCATGTCTTCCATCCAGAACGCCGGGCGGCACAGATTCGGGCACTCGACGGGCGCGGGCGCCTGGGGGACCGGACGATGCAGGCGCCAGCCGATGCCCGGGTGCACCCAATACACCGGTTCGAGCGTGTGCGGACGCAATGCGGCATACAGCAGGCGATAGCGCAGAGCGGCCTTGAACGCCGCCGGCACGTGCCTCCGCAGCGGCTCCGGCACTGTCTCCCCGAGCGTCCGCAGCGGGAGCGGTTGGGGCGACGCGAGCGCGTGCCGGACGAGGAGTTTCGCGGTCTCGGCGACCTCCGCGGACTTCAGGTAGACGAGCGTTTCCGGTTTGCTGGTGCGTTGATCCCGAAAACCCCAGGAGTAGCTTGCGGACGGATAGCGCACAGTCTTGAGTGGGGCTTCCCATTTGGCCACGTCCGGGGCGTTCAGGAACCTCTCGATCCACTGGCGGTTGTGCCAGGACGCGTAGCGGCCGCCCACGTAGTGGACCAGCAACTCGTCCTGGAGGAAATGCTTCCGATTGTAGTCCGGCCACATCGCCTCCAAATCGTCGGTGTCGAAAAGCGGGAACTTCTGCAATTGGATCATGATCCGGCGGAAGTTGACGCGCGCCGGGTTCGGCTTGATTCGGCCCGGCGACCCGGTCACGACCAACCCGGACGCCAGGAGCAGTTTCAGGTCCGGGCCGTAGCCCTCCGCCGACACCGATTGGGCGTGCGAAGGCGCCTTGAGGAGGTAATGGCTGCGTGAGGCAACCGAGAGCTTTTCCCACAGCGGCAGGAAGTCGAGCACCTCGGTCCAATCAAGATCGAAGAATTTCATGTCACGATTTCAGGGCGACGATCCGCTCAGCGCGGCGCCTGGGGCGCCTCCTTCTTGTTCGTCTCGGGCAGCAGTTCTTCGGGCCGGTCGAGTGTCCAGATGCGATACTCGTATCCTTGCTCGCACAGAAACAACTGTCGGTTTAGGGCGTAGTCCTGCTCGACCGTGTCGCGTGAGACGATCGAGTAGAAATAGGCCTGGTTCTCACCGTCCTTGGGCCGCAAGATGCGTCCGAGGCGCTGGGCCTCCTCTTGTCGCGACCCGAACATGCCGGAGACCTGGATCGCCACGGCGGCTTCCGGCAGGTCGACCGAGAAGTTCGCGATCTTGGAGACGACCAGGGCCTTGAGTTCGTTGCGGCGGAAGCGCGCGTAGACTTCGTCCCGCTGGCGCTGGGGGGTCGACCCCATCAGCAGGGGCAGGCCCAACTCGCGCGCGAATCCCTCGATCTGCTCGACGTACATGCCGATGATCAGAACCGGATCGGCCGAATGCCAGGCCAGCAATTGCCGGACAAGCCGGAGCTTGTCCGGGTTCTCGGAAGCGATCCGGAACTTATGGCGCGGCTCCGCCACGGCATAGGCCATGCGGCGCGCTTCGGACATGGGCAGGCGGATTTCGGTGCAGACGGCCTGGGCGATCCAGCCCTGTTTCTCCATCTCCTTCCAGGGCACGTCGTATTTCTTGGGGCCGATGAGCGCGAAGACCTCGTCCTCGAGTCCGTCCTCGCGCACCAGGGTCGCCGTGAGTCCGAGCCGGCGGCGCGCCTGAAGCGACGCGGTCACCTGGAAGACGGGCGCCGGGAGCAGGTGCACCTCGTCGTAAATGATGAGCCCCCAGTTGCGCTGATCGAACAAGGCGAAGTGGGTGAAGTCGCTGTTCTTGTTCTTGCGGTGGGTGAGAACCTGGTAGGTGGAGACCGTGACCGGCCGCACATCCTTGCTGTCGCCGCTGTATTCGCCGATCAGATGCTCGCTGAGGTTGGTCTTGTCCAGGAGTTCGGCCTTCCACTGTCGGGCAGCCGTGATGCCCGTGGTGAGGATCAGGGTTGAACACCGCAGGAGCGCCATGCAGACCGCGCCCACGATCGTCTTGCCGGCGCCGCACGGTAACACCACCACGCCAGACCCGCCCCGCTCGGCGCCGCCCGCATGGAAAAGGCCGGCCGCCTCGCGCTGGTAGTCGCGCGGCGCGAATGTGCGTCCGGCGGTGGTGACGGAACGCAAGGACAGGTCGAGCGACTCGCCCGGCTGGTAGCCCGCCAGGTCTTCGGTCGGGTACCCGAGCTTGATGAGCGCCTGCTTGAGCCGGCCGCGATCGGGCGGCGCGACCACGAACTCGAGAGGCGCGCGCCGTTCGCTGAGCAGAGGCGTGAGCGTCGGTTGATGGGCCAGTTCCTCGGCCAGGGGCAGGTCCCGCGCGCGCAGCACCAGTTGGGGCGCCTCGCGACGCAACTGGAGGGCGCCATACCGCGCCGCAAAGTCCCGGACACTGGCCCCGACGTGGCCGGGCAGGGCGTATTTCGAGAGCCCACGCAAGGCGGCAACGATGCTTTCGGCCGTCTCGCCCACGGCGCACGCGTTCCAGATCGACAGCGGCGTGAGCCGGTAGGTGTGCACGTGCTCCGGCGACTTGACCAGTTCCGCGAACCGCGCCAACGCATCGCGCGCCTGCGCGTAGCGCGGGTTGTCCACTTCGACCAGCACCGTGTGGTCGCCCTGGACGATCAACGGGTTTCGCGGCTGAAAGTCGTGGCTATCCGTCATGGGGCCGGACCATACGCACTGGCTCGCCGCGGGCCAAGCCAAGCTTGCAGGACCAGTGACGCGGCTTCGCCGTTGACGAACCCTGTTCGCCCGCCCTTCGCCCTTGCCGGGGGGCGCTGAACCTGTCTGCATACGGGCCATGCATCGCTTCAACGCCGCATTGCAGGAATTGAACGGAGACGTCTTGCGCAAGCTCCTCCGCACCCTGGATATGTCGGTGTCCGGCCTGACACGCAAGGAGCAGTTTGTGGCAGCCATCGAGCGTTACGTGGTGGCGCACCTCCCGGAGATCGTGGCCAAGCTCTCGTCGGTGGAGCGGCTGTACCTGGCGGAGGCGGTGCACCAGGGACGGCTGCTGGGCAACCGCGAATTCGCGGCCAGGCACAACCTGGCCGCTCCCCTTTGGAACCGTTCTTACGGCTACCGGGATCAGACCGCATCGTTGCTTCTGTTGTTCCTGCATCATCCGCGTCGGGGGGCGTTCGAGGAACCCGGCGTCCTCGATTGTTGGCGGGGTCCATTGCGCGGGTTGCTGGCGGAACCCCAGCCGGCTCGCCCCTGCCCAACGGCGGCGCTGCCGCCCGCATACCGCTTCAAGCACCGCTACCGCGACGAGGAAGAAGAGCAGCCTCTTCGCGTTTACGAGAGCGAACGCATCGCGCCGCGGGAATTGCCGCGCGTGCTCCGGCTCATCCAGAGCGCCAAGGTCAAGGTCACGGCAAGCGGCAAGCGCCCGACCGATGCCGCCGTTCGTCTCCTCGGCGAGGTCCTGCTCGCGCCGGACTTGGACCTCGATCCGCCGGCATCCCGCCGCAAGGAAGGGGCCGAGGCCGCCGGCGCCGTCCGGGCCCACGCGTGGGGCGTGCTTGTCCAACAATGCGGCTGGGCCAAGACTCGAGGCGATGCCCTCGCGCTCACCGCGGCGGGTCAAGCCCTGGCGCAGCGCTTCGATCCGGGGGCCTTTCGGGAAGGTGTGCAGCGGTTCACGTCCAACGACGACTTCGATGAGTTGAATCGCATCAACCATATCCGCGGCCAGACGGGCCGGGGCAGTCGTTGTGTGAGCGAGCCGGGCTTGCGGAAGGAGGCCATCACGTCGGCAATGGCGGCGTTCCCGGTGGGGGAGTGGCTGGCTTTCGACGAAGCGCGACGCCTGGTCGACGCATCCGGCGAGTCCTGGGATGTGCTCTGCACCGACCGACCGGGACTCTATTTCGGGGAGTTCCAGTACGGTTTCATTGCCGAAACGGCCGGGCTCAACCGGCAGTATCTGCGGGCCTTCTTCATGGAATCGCTCGCGACCTTGGGGATCGTGGATTTGGGGTACGTCCACCCACATCACCTCTGGCCCGAATTCGGGGACTGGTGGGGAATTGACGACCTGTCCTTCTGCGGCCGCTACGACGGTCTGCTCTACGTGCGGCTCAACGCCCTCGGCGCCTATGGCCTGGAACTGACGGACTCGTATGAAGTCGAAATCGGTCCCCAACCGAAGCTCTTCCAGGTTCTGCCCAATCTCGAAATCGTCCTTGCAGCGCCCCTGGCCGATCCCGCCGACGGCCTGCTCCTGGGCGCGCTGGCCGCTCCGCAAAGCGACCTGGTCTGGCGCCTCGATGCGGAACGAATCCTCACGCATGTCGAAAACGGTGGGAACCTCGAAGAACTGAAACGGTTTCTTCTGGATCACAACGCGGCCGAGCCATTGCCCGAAACGGTCGCGGCCTTTCTCGCCGACTTGGAACGGAAACTCGGCGCCTGCCGTGCCGCGCGACCGGCGTTCCTCCTGGAGTGGGCGGACCCCGCGCTCAGCCATCTGCTGGCGACCAGCCCGGGCACCAACAAACTGTGCCATCACGCGGGCGAGAACCGCCTGGTCGTGGCGAAGGACGACCTGGCGGCCTTCCGGCGCGCGGCCAAGAGGCTCGGCTACGTGGTGCCCCTCCAATCCTGAGTGGACGATAACGGCCCAGGCCGATCCCCATCACACTCTCAACTCACGTCGTGTTGCCTATGCAGCGATGTGACCTTGCTGTTCAAATCGAGACAGATGCTATTCTTTTGATCATTCACGGCCATCTCACTCCAAGATGCTCTATTCCATTATAGTCTTGCAGACAAAGTATTTATATCATTACTGACGGAATCGAATTTAACCTGGCATTCCGGGTGCTTTAGGGCGGATGCGGCAATTCAATTCGCCAAAAGCAGAGCATGAAGAAGATCGAAGCGATCATCAAACCGTTCAAGTCGGAGGAGGTGAAGGACGCCCTCAGCGAGATTGGGATCGAGGGAATGACGGTGACCGAGGTCAAGGGATTCGGTCGCCAGAGAGGCCACACCGAGATTTACCGGGGCAGTGAGTACACGGTCGATTTCCTTCCCAAGTTCAAGCTGGATTTGGTCTTGTCGGACGAACAGGCCGACGCTGCCGTGGAGGTGATTCTCAAGACTGCGCGCACCGGGAAGATCGGTGATGGGAAGGTGTTCGTTTCGAACATCGAGCAGGCCGTCCGGATTCGCACTGCCGAGACCGGGGAGAATGCAGTCTAGAGACCAGTCTGTTTCACAACGTGGCGGCTATGAAGAGACTTTTGTTGCTTGCAGGCTTTCTGGTTTGGCTGTTGCCGTCCGTGCCGGGTCTCCTCGCGGCGGAGTCCGTGGCACCGGTTGCCCCGACGCTCGAGCAACGAATTGCGAGTCTGGAAGCGTACGTCAACAACGGCGATCCCACGGCGGCCCTGAAAGACCAGTACGGCAAGGTCCCGGACGGTTTGGCCACTCCGACGTCGGGGACGCCCGGTCCTGGGCACAACGGGTGGATGATGGTCTGCGCGGCGTTGGTGCTGTTCATGACGCTGCCGGGTTTGGCGCTGTTCTATGGAGGCTTGGTCCGGCGCAAGAACGTCCTCTCGGTCCTTGCGCAGTGTCTGGGGATTTCGGGGCTGGTGACGATTCTGTGGTGGCTTTGCGGTTACAGTCTGGTGTTTGCGGACGGCGCGGGGCCGATTGTCGGCAACCTGAAGTTCGCGTTTCTCGAGGGGGTGGATTCGGTGCCCAACACCAACTACTCGTACTGGGTGTCGCACAATGTCTTTTCGATGTACCAGATGATGTTCGCGATCATCACGCCGGCGCTGATCATCGGCGCGATCGCCGAGCGGATGCGATTCGCGGCGGTGCTTGTCTTCGTGGGCCTGTGGATGGTCCTGGTTTACTTCCCTCTGGCGCACATGGTGTGGGGGGTGAACGGGTTGATGAACGGGGTATGGAACGCGGACGCCAAGATCAAGGCAATTGACTTCGCGGGCGGCACTGTGGTGCACATGTCGTCCGGCTGGTCGGCGTTGGCTCTCTGCATCATTCTGGGCAAGCGCCTCGGCTTCCCCAAGGAGCCCATGCCGCCACACAGCATGGTCCTCTGCATGGTCGGCACGGGCATGCTGTGGGTCGGATGGTACGGATTCAACGCCGGCAGCGCGGTCGCGGCTGATGGCGTTGCGGCCAATGCCTTTGCCACCACGACCATTGCCGCCGCCGTGGCGTCCTTTGTCTGGGCGATGACCGAATACGCGTTCAAAGGCAAACCCAGCGTGCTCGGCTTCTGTTCCGGGATCGTGGCCGGCCTGGTCGTGATCACGCCGGCTGCCGGATTCGTGACGACGGGCGGCGCGGTTCTCATCGGTGTGCTGGCTGGCATCATCCCGTTCCTGGCGGTGGCCTACCTGAAATCCAAATTGGGCTACGACGATGCGCTCGATACGTTCGGGGTGCACGCGGTGGGCGGGACATTGGGCGCCTTGCTGACCGGCCTGCTCGCCACCCCTCGAGTCAACGCCAATCTTGAGATCAACCTTGCGGACGTCGTGGGCAAGACCCTCTGGTGGCATCAGGTGCAGGCGATCCTGCTCACCATCGTGCTGGCGGTGGTCATGACGACCCTCATTGCCTCGATCGTGCAGGCGGTCATGGGCTTGCGCGCCAGCGAGGAGATTGAGACGCTTGGACTCGACTTGGCCGAGCATGGGGAAGAGGGTTACCACGGCGCCTAGCCCGCATTTTTCATGGAATCCTGATCCAGGGCGAGACCGAGAACTCAAAACCGCGCTTGGTCCGAGGATCAGGAAACGCAGCACACCAGAGTGTCAGAGACTGTCACAACAACACCAACTGTCAGAACACCAAAACGAGCATTACATTGAGATGAGCACACCCAAACAGGTTATTGAAATGGCAACCAAGGCCGGGGCCAAGATGATCGACTTCAAGTTCGTCGACACCTTTGGCACCTGGCAGCACTTCTCCTGTCCGATCGGAGAACTCACCGAGGACATCTTCACCGAGGGTCTCGGCTTCGACGGCTCCTCGATCCGCGGCTGGAAGTCGATCGAGGCTTCCGACATGCTGGCCATGCCGGACCCCGCCACGGCATTCATCGACCCCTTCTGCGCGGTGCCCACCCTCTCCCTGACCAACACGATTGCCGAGACCGGCACGAAGGAACCGTACAGCCGCGATCCCCGCGGCATCGCCCAGAAGGGCGAGAAGTACCTGGCGTCGACGGGCCTGGCGGACACAGCGGTCTTCGGTCCGGAAGCCGAGTTCTTCATCTTCGACAATGTGCAGTTCGACGCGAAGAGCAACGGCACGTTCTACACCGTGGACAGCGAGGAGGCGACTTGGAACACCGCCCGGGACGAGGCGCCCAACCTGGGCTACAAAATCCGCCAGAAGGAGGGTTACTTCCCGGTCGCCCCGTCCGACACACAACAGGATCTCCGCACGGAGATGTGCCTTGTCATGCAGGAGTTGGGGCTCAACGTCGAGCGCCAGCATCACGAGGTGGCCACCGCGGGCCAGGCGGAAATCGACTTCCGGTTCGACACGCTGGTGAAGACGGCCGACAACATGATGGTTTTCAAGTATGTGATCAAGAACGTCGCGCGCCGGCACGGCAAGACCGTGACGTTCATGCCCAAGCCTCTGTTCGGCGACAACGGTTCGGGCATGCACACGCACGTCAGTCTCTGGAAGAAGGGCAAGCCGTTGTTCGCGGGTCCGGAATACGCCGGCCTTTCGCGGATGGCGCTCTACTTCATCGGCGGCATTCTCCAGCACGCCAAAGCGCTCAGCGCATTGTGCAGTCCCACAACCAACAGCTACAAGCGCCTGGTGCCGGGATACGAGGCGCCGGTCAACCTGGCCTACTCGGCCCGCAACCGCTCGGCGGCCATCCGGATTCCGACCTTCAGCGACAGCCCGAAGGCCAAACGCATCGAGTATCGCCCGCCGGACCCGAGCGCCAACCCCTACCTCTGCTACACGGCCATTCTGATGGCGGGTTTGGACGGCGTTCTCAACAAGGTGGACCCGGGCGAGCCGATGGACAAGAACCTCTACGAACTGCCGCCGGAAGAACTGGCCAAGGTCCCGCAGGTGCCCGGAAGTCTGCCCGAGGCGCTCGATGCCCTCGGACGCGACCACGAGTTCCTGTTGAAGGGCGACGTGTTCACGCGGGATTTTCTCGAGACATGGATCAGCGCCAAGCGCAAGGAGTATGATGCCCTGCGCCTGCGCCCGCATCCGTACGAGTTCTTCCTCTATTACGACGTCTGACGCCGGGCGCACCCACGGTGAGGCGCACACACCGGATTTGTGCATGAGCCGACCTTCTTCGGAGGGCTTCTCCCGCCGCTGCGGGCTGCCCTACGACGTTTGGACGCAGCCCTGCTGCGCTGTGAAGGATGCGGATCAAGGCGAGCCCCACCGCTCGCGATGCACCCGGGCAGGGTTGAAACGGGTGCGGGGTTCCTTGGTTTCGCCGGGCCAGCCGAGCGCGACGGCAGCGACGG
>DAOOQY010000073.1:0-10835 GCA_035389025.1 Verrucomicrobiota bacterium | reverse complement strand
CTGCGAGGTCTGACCGCCCTGGGCACCGATGGGGTGTGAAAGATGCGGGTTAGCGAGCGACCCACGTTCCGGCCCGGACCAGCAAGACCCGGTCCCTGCGAAAGGCACGACGCTGAGATTCTTCTTCGACCGTCAATGTCAAGAAAGCGGCTGTGGAGGTCCTGCGGCGTCGCGCGGTCAGCCTGGACGCAGACCGAGCCGACGCAATGCCTCCCCTATTTCGATGATTGGAATGCCTTCGAACTTCTCCAGCGCCAACAGATCGTCGTCACCGGTGACAATCGCGTCGGCAGGCGCGGCAACGGCACACGCGAGCACATGGACATCATCCGAATCGCGTAAAGACGCAGGCACGGGCATTGGTTTCGGCTCGGTCATTTCGGCAACTCGGCGGAGGCGGCTGAGGATGGCGGTTGGGTCTTGGCCGCGTTCCTCCAACCGCTTTCGGAATCTCTCACGTTGGAACACGTCGGCGAGTTCGGCCAGCAGTGCCTCCGAAAGGCAAAGTGTAGCTTCGCCGGCAAGCAACGCATCAACCAGCCGCGATGCCGTGCCCGACCAAGCTGAACCGGACATCAGCACATTTGTGTCAACGACGAGCTTCACGCGCGCGCCGTTCAGCCCTGGCCGCTTTGATTTCAGCGTTGATTTCCTGCATCGTCATCGGCTCGCCGGGCGCGCAGCGGACTTGATCCAGCATTTCTTTGAGTTCCTGTCCCGCGCGGCGGCGGCGCACTTCCTCGGCGAGAATGGCCGTCATGCGCTTGGTTTCCAGCAAGCCAAAGCTGCGAGCGTCCCGGATGATCTCTTCCGGCAAATCGAGTTGGACCGTGATGCTCATGACGCTGAGCATCTTCCAGCAACTGACGCTGCTTGTCAAACCGCCGCGCGCGCCAGCCCATCCGCCAGCCCGGACCAGCAAGACCCGGTCCCTGCGAAAGGCACGACGCTAAAGGTCCTTTTCGACAGTCACGTCAAGTAAGCGGCCGTAGAAGTCCTGCGGCGTCGCACGGTCAGCCTGGACGCAGTCCACTTGGCCGACTGGCGACAGGGCGCCTTCCTGCACGCCGACGACGCGGACGCGACAAACCTGCTCGGCTACCTGCGCCGACCGGGAGGCTGATTCCGTATCGCCCGAACGAGTTCCGAGAGGATGATCAGCGCTGCTTTCTTATCGAGCGAGCGATTGTCGTTTCCGCACTTGGGCGAATAGACGCAAGAAGGGCATCCATCTTCGCATGGGCAGTCACGGATGAGTTCCGCAGTCGTGATCACCAGTTCCCCAAAAAGCTCCAACGCCTTTTCTGCTATTCCGATGCCTCCCGGAAACCCGTCATAGACAAAGACGCTTGCGGCGCTCGTGTCTGGGTGACGGTTCGTGGACACTCGGAGGCGCTCCCTTCTTCAGCACCAGTTAATCGCTGCGCCAGCTTCTCCGCGATTTGGGTCAGTGTTTCACCACCCTTGGACGCCTCAGTTTTGAGAGGCACAGTGAAAGAGCCAGCACAGCCCGGACATTGGATATCGTGTCCAAAAGGAGGTTCTTCTGTCGTGAACTGCTGCCCGCACTCAGGTGCGAATGCAGTGCTGAATGAACGCCGAGCGAAGGCAGATCGAAAGCCAAAGACTGCCGGGGTCTTTGCGAACGGGAATCACGCCGACGGCACGAGCTACATTCCAGCCGCGAAGATTATCGGGAACGATGGCCACCTCGCCGAGAGTTCCCACGAGCGTCAAAAGAACTTCGCCACCACGCAGCCGGGAACGCTGGAACTTGGCTTCAATGTCGGCTCCGACTTTGAGTATGTCAGTCGTGTCGATGCGTCCATTGCGGATGTTGTTCACGCGGACGATTGGCACACCCTCCGTGGTTTCGCCTCCGGGCTGGACGATGCCGTATGAAACGCCGCGTTCTTCCACGAGGTCGCCAAGCGATTCGTAACGCCATCCGTCAGGAATAACTGGCAAATCGTCGGGGAGTGGCGACTCTTCGAGATCAACAGCCATGCCCCAGCCCCTTCAGGTTTGCTTTGATGGCCTCCACTTTGGCCCAGGCTTTGGCGGACAAGTGCTCCAGTTTCGCGGACTCGGCGAATCCGCCTCCGCCAAGGCTGCGGCGGACAGGCTGGACGTGCAGTTTGCCCTGGAACATGTCCACGCCGTGGAGGTGTTCTGGAGACGTGTCCAAAAACTCGCGGACTTTGGACACGTTGCCGGAACGTGTCCAAGCTATGCCCATATCGCGAGCGGAAGGATCAGGCCGGGGTTGGGCTTTTCCCGCCTGATCTGTCGAAGGCATCGACACGATCCCGAAACATGTTGAAGCGCCGCGCGGGTCAGGACGTGTCATGGGGCAGTGCGGATGGCGGAGCGACGTCATGCGGTGAGAACCTTCAAGAGGCTGGGATGTTTGTAGATGACTTCACGCCCATGTCTTTCGCCGTTGAGGACGCCGAGCTTCTCCAATTCCTGGAGGTAAGCGGAGGCGGTCTTGCGCTCAGCGATACCGGCGTCCACGAGGAACTGGATTTTGCAGTAGGGCTGGGTAAAGACCAGTTCCACGAGTTCCTTGGAATAGACTTTGGACGGCAGCTTGGCGCGGCAGCGGGCGAGTGTCCGGTCGAACAGGTCGCGGATGGCGAGGATGCGGCCGGTGGTCCAGGCGGCCGTCTCTTCGACGCCGGCGAGGATGAACAGCAGCCACGGCTCCCATTCACCACGCTCGGTAACGCCGCGGAGCAGCCGGTAGTATTCGGCCTTGTGCTGGATGAGGTGGCGGCTGAGATAGAGCACCGGGATGCGCAGCAGGCCCGCGTGGATGAGGAAGAGGATGTTCAGAATGCGGCCGGTGCGGCCGTTGCCGTCGGTGAACGGGTGGATGGCCTCGAACTGGTAATGGGCCACGGCCATGCGCACCAGCGGGTCGAGTTCGTCGTCGTTGCCAAGGAGGAATCCCTCCAGGTTCCTGAGCTTTGCCCGGATGACGGCGGCGCCGACTGGGGGCGTGTAGGTGATGGTCCTGGCGACCGGATTGCCGATGTAAACGCCCTCATCGGCACGGAACTTAACCTTCGCGTGTCGGAGGACGCCGCAGAGTCTCTCCAGGAGGCTGAGGCGGAGAGGTTCGGACTGAACGGCCTCGAAGCCCTGGCGCAACGCGGTGCGGTAGCGAAGGACTTCCTTGATGGCGGCATCGGTGACGCGGCTTTCGTCCAGCGCGGCCTGGAACAGGGCGTCCTGGGTGGTGACGATGTTCTCGATCTCGGAACTGAGCTTGGCTTCCTGAAGCGGAATCGCATTGATGAGGACAGCCTGATTCGGGATCAGGTCGCCGGCCCCCTTGAGTTCGGCCAAGGATCGAGTGGCCGCGACGCAGAGTTTCAAAACAGGCTTGGTCTCCAAGTCGCACGGGGGCGGCAGGAGCGGCAGGTCGTTGTACGGTTGCTTGGGATCGAAGCTCATGCACGCAGCGACTTGAGATTGTGTCGGATGGCCTTCTCGAGCTTGTCCGATTCGGCGAATTGCGCCTCCAACTCAGCGATCAGGCGCGGGAACTTCTTCTCGAACGGCTCGCCCTCGTCTTGGACTTGCTCGGCGCCAACGTAGCGGCCGGGCGTGAGGACGTGGCCGTGCGCCGCAATTCCGGCGGTGGTGGCGGATTTGCAGAAGCCGGGGATGTCTTTGTAGCCCTCACCCCCAGCCCCTCTCCCATCCGATGGGCGAGGGTGGCCCCGCCAAGCATGGTATGTGGAGACGATCTTCTGGAGGTCGGCGTCGGTCAACTCGCGGTGGACGCGGTCGATGAGGGTGCCCCGTTTGCGGGCGTCGATGAAGAGGACCTGTTTGCGGCGGTCGCGAAGTCTCCCCTCACCCCGGCCCTCTCCCCGCAAGCGGGGCGAGGGAGAAGCTCCGCCCGATTTGTTCTTGGCGAGGAACCAGAGGCAGACGGGGATCTGCGTGCTGTAGAAGAGTTGACCGGGGAGCGCCACCATGCAGTCCACGAGGTCGGACTCGATGAGGGCGCGGCGGATGTTGCCTTCGCCGGATTGATCGGAGGACATGCTGCCGTTGGCGAGGACGAACCCGGCCATGCCTCCGGCAGTGCCGGCTCCCCCTGGCGCAAGGTGATGGATGAAGTGCTGCACCCAGGCGAAGTTGGCGTTGCCCTTGGGCGGGACGCCGATGTATTTGAGGAAGATGAGGCCGAGGACGACGTGCTTGTACTCCGCCGCGTCCATGTTGTTCCGCAGCTTGTCGGCGGCGAGCCAGAGCTTGGCCTCGAAGCCCAGATTAGCGGCGGACTTGTCGGCGGCGTTGGATTTGGTGCGGGCCATAAACCAGTCAGTTCTTGATATTATCCTATCATGCGAGTGACACGGCGGTCGCCCCCAAAAACTACAGGCTGAGAAGACAGGGCGAGCCAAGGCCGATTCACGCGGCGCGCCAATCGCACAGACTCTCGACGTATGCGGCGGAACCGTCGCGCAGCCAGCCGTCCAGTTGCGCCGGATCCTTGAGTTGCTGGCCGCGCTGGCGCGGGACGACAAAGAATCGGCAGTCAACCTCGGGCAGGACGGTCATGTCGCCCCAAAGCTTCTCGAACTGGGCGACTGGAAAGACGTCCTCCTGTCCGTGGCCCCAGCGTTTCTTAACTTCCTTGAGCGTGACATACGTCGGCAGCCGGGCGGCCATGTCGCGGACCGCGGCGGTGATTTTCTCGGGCTGATCCAGGTGGCCGCGCGACAGCTTGAAGACCGCCAGGAGCCGGTCGATGTCGATCCACGTGGTCAGAGTGTTGTAGTAGGTGAGGCGGAACTCGTCCTCCTCGCGCGGCATGGCCAAGCCCTCGACCAACCGGATGCGATCGTTGACTCGAGCCAAACCTCCACCCCGGTCTTCCAACCGGCGGGCGATCACCTCGAAGGACAGGCAGCCCCCGCGCGTCGCGTGCAAACCCAGCAGGGCCGGATCGACCCCGGCACCCAGGGTATCGATGTTATGGAGCAGCAGGTGCTTGAGGTTCGGACGCTCGGCCACCAGACGCTGCAGCGTCCCGTTGCGCAGCAGGTTGGCGACTTCGTACCAATGCCCGACCGGATGCAGGCACTGCGCGGGCGCGTTGTCCGTATAGTCGCTCCCTTCGCCGGCGCTCTCGGCCCACCGAATCAGGGCCGCCCGCAGGCTGTCGCGAACCTTCTGGGCCTGTTCGTCAAGCCGCTGTTGAGGCATCTCTTCCCAGGCGAATTGGAGGTCCCGGACCATCGGGACAAGCCGCAAGCCGACAGCCCGACCTGGTGACAAAACCAGGGGCCCTTCGTAGCCGTACCGCCGCTGGCGGGCAAGGAATGCCTCGATGGGCTCGTGCGTCAGGTAACTCGTCGTGAACACGTGCGGCAGCCAGGCGCCGCACGCGCGACTCGTGCGGCGGCTTTTGGCCAGATGCGTTTCGATGAAAGTCCGATGCGCTCCGCCCAACTGACAGTACGGATGCAGGGCCTTGACCACGCCCGCGCCCTGGGTCCAGCGGCTGGCCGTCCCGGCCGCCAGGCTCACGACGGCCACCGCTCCCCGCGCCAGCATCTCCTCGCCTGCAGCCCGAAGCTCCGACCCAAGGGGGGCGGTTGCGTCGCACACGTCTTCGGCGCGGACATCCTGAATCTCCGTGTTGGCGGGCAGCCGGTTCTGCGCCAGGCCAATCCGCGCGCTGCGCAGATCGGCCCGAATCTGCTCGTGATGGACCGGATCGAAGCCGTGCCTGGCCAGCAGGTCGGGCAGCCGCTCCTCGCCTATCGCTGCCGGACGCAGGCGCGGGATGAGCCGTTCGATCAACTGATGCGCCAGACCCGAATAGTCGGGGTTGCTGCGACACGCCTCGGCCAAGGCATCGAGTTCGGCGCGGCGGACGGGGACAAGCGCGTCGAGGTCGCTCTTGAGCAGCGCCGGAACGGTCAGGCCATAGTAGCCCGCGGGCAGCAGCGCATCGCCACCAACCCAGAGTTCGGCCCAGGTGCCCCGCTCGTTGATCGCAAAATCGTACACCACCGGCTCCATCGCAAACGGAAGGGCGTGTTCGAGTTCCTGCTTCGCCGTCGCCATGATCGCTTGCAGGCGCGTCTGCGCCCGCCGATGGGCCGCCGGTGAGAAGATGAACCCCATTCCGCCCCCCGACATCCCTCCCAGCATCCAGAACCCCCAGAAAGCGTCGCCAAACTCGGCCCGCACCCGGGCGATGAGAGTCTCCGTATAGTAGTTGGTGGCCCAGGGGATAATCGCCTGAATGGGCCCCTGAAAGTTGCGTGTTGTGGCGGCGCCAATCGCGGCGATATCGCCTTGACGCAGCGCCGTCAGAATCTCGTCCAGAATACCCAGCGCCGCCTGACGCCCAGCCCATTCCGTGGCCGACCGCAGCAGGTATTTCTCGGTCACCATTTCGAGAATGGGCCCGACGTTCTGAGCCATGCCGCCATGGACCAGGACGAGACTTTCCTGGAGCCGCTGTCGCGCCGCAGGCGGCGCATCGTCGGCGCCAAGAATGCGGTGGTTGGGCAGCAAACGCCCACGGCTGATCCCGCGCTCGAGGTCGCCCTCGCCAGCCCGCACCCCCTCGATCAGCTTGATCCCCGGCCAGACACCGCCCGAATCCTGCCACCCGCCGCCAGACCCGCCCAGCCATTCGCCCAGAATCGCCCGCGCGGCAACCAGCCGCCGCTCCGACTCTTCGAGCGAGCCGGTCAGGGAAGCCGCCTGGCCCGTCGCCCGCATGCAGACGGCGATCAACGAAGCCAGCAGGGTCGTCGAAACCGCGAGGCGCGACCCCTTCGGAATCCCATTGACGTTGCTCACGATCTCGAGTCCGCGCGCCGGAGCGACAATCCGATGCAGCAACTGTTCGAGGCTCTGCCCCGACCCTTCCAGCCCGGGCGGCACAATCCCCGCCGCAATCACAGCCGCCTTGAGCAGGCCCAGGTAGTCCCGCGCGAAATCGAACACCTCGACCAGATTCGTGATGTCGACTGTCGCCCCCAGATCGATGCTCGTCAGCCGCAACACCGGCTCGTCCAGAACCCGCACATACGCCTCGACCGGCGGACGCGTGGCAGCATCGCGTCCCCGCACCCCCAGGTCGATCGAGACATTCAGGACCCGCGCGCCCTCGGGATAGTCCATCCCCAGGAAGAAGATGTCGCTCCACCCGCAATGTGACAGGTCCATGCGCACCGGCGTGCGCTCGCGCAACACGGGATACGGCTCGGACGCGCCGCGGCGACGGAGCAACTCGGAGCGGATGCGCAGCGGCTGGTCCTCGGGATGTCCCATGCGGAACATCCACTGGTTGCCCCGCACCGACCGCACGCTGCGGCGGACCTGGTCGGCCAGGGTCTGGAAAGCGAGACGATGATAGGCCGCGGCGAGGGCGCTCGAGAGGGCATCGCTCGGCCCGCTCGAGGCCTGGGCATGGAGGAAGGAAGCGATCGCCTCCTCGAACCGCCTCTGCAAAAGATGCTCGTAGCCGTCGAACGGAATCAGACCGCGATCGGCGATTTCCTGCCTTCGCGGCAGATGGAATCGGTGAATGGCGTACAGGAAGAACAACGCCCGCACCCGGGCGTAGAGGCTCTCGCTCTGCCTGCGAAAGGCCTCGAGGGCGGCACATTCCCCAAGCAACTCGCTCAACGACAAACCCACGCAGCACGCGTCCAACGGACGGTCCCGCACGGACGGATCGTCCGACAGGATCATGGGGATGAGGCGACTGGACATGGCTTTACTGACGGCGCAAGGCAAGAAGCTCGACCAACCCCGCCAGGACCTCGTCCCGGTCCTCGCCTTCAAGCGCCAACGCGAACTGGGCCATCAACAGACCATACCTCGCCCCGACATCGAAGCGCCGCCCCTCGAGTTCACAGGCCAAATAGCGCTCACATCCGGCCAGTGCCGACAACGCCGCCGAAAGCGTCACTCTCCGGTCGGGAGCCGCCGCGTCGACCAGGCCGGTCAGGAGCGCCATCGCCCCGGCCGTCAGGACGTGCAGACCAAAGAAACACAGGTAATGGCCCGCCCGCAGCCCCGGCACAACAAGCTTCTGTTCCGCCTCGGTCGGTGTCGGCTTCTCGATCACCGTGTCGATTCTGTACAGACCCGGACGCGTGTCGGCCAACCGCCCGCCCACCGCCCCATAGTACGGGAGCTTGCTCTCGTGCGTGGCCTGCACGGCAGACACCGAGCAGCCTTCCGCTCGAGCGACCTCGACCAATTGTTGCGCGCACGGTTTCACGGAGCGGCTCACGTACAAATGATCGCACACGAGAAGCAGGAACGGATCGCGCCCGGTGAAGTCGCGCGCGCAGGCGACGGCGTGGCCGTACCCGCGCGGTTCAGACTGTTCAAGAAAGTGCAGGCGGGTGCCCGGCGCCCCACCCGCCGCGCGATACGCCCCTTGGTCGCCCGGGCACACAACCACCCAGATCTCCTGGATGCCCGCGCCGAGCACCTCCTCGATCAGGATGCCCAGCGCAGTCTTTTGCACACCGTCCCGATCCATCAGGGTTTGCAGCGGCAACATCCGCTGCTCCGGGCCGGCAGCCGTGATGACCGCTCGTTTGATGTCCACAGTCTTTGCCCCTTTCGAGTTGCGCTTCGATGCACCGAGAATTCCACACTTGCAGTGTGTGCGTCAACCGCGGCCAAAGAGCGCAGAGGGCAGAGGTCAGAGGGCAGAGGTCAGAGGGCAGGGTGGAGATGGGAGAGCGTTGAACGTTTCTGGTTCATGGGTCCGGTGCGGATTCGAGCGTCCAATGTCAACGTTGCCCATGAGCCGTGGGGGTGGTCCTAATCGTTCTAATCGTAATCGTAATCGTAATCCTCATCGCCGACAGAGGATTACGATTACGATTATGAGAGGAGAACTTCGAGTGAACTCAGCGCGACCACAGCATGAGCGGGGCACTGGGGCATCGACTTGACGGCGGTCAGGGGACTGACAGCCTTGCCTTCCGTCGTTGTGCAAAGGTCGGACCGAGAACCGCTGGGACCTCGTCACCACCAACCCCGCAGCCGGAGGACCCGAAGGGACTTGTCCAGCCAGAGGATTTCCTGGCGACCGTCGCGGTCCAGATCCGCGACGCAAAGCTGCCAGAATGGGTCTTTGGATTGACCGCCGACGGTGTAGGCCGCCCGCTCGCGAAGTTCGAGGTCGAACACCAGCACTGTCGGATTGTGGTAAAGAGCCGTGCCCCGTTTTTCGAGATCCGACCCGTCGACCGCCTGGTTTCCAGGTTCCATGTCCATTCGGCCGAGAACGAACACTTGCTCGCCACCCGGAACAAGGTTCGTTGCCGTGACTGAGGGCCATATCACATCGCCGTAGCGGGCCGGGCGCGGTTTGACTTGGCGGATCAGCCTCAGCTCTTCATCTAGGAGATGCAGTCGGCCAGTCCGGTCGGCAGCAAGGATGCGAACTGGGGTGCGGCCATCGGATCCTGTGGCGGCGGCGGCCACGATGCTCTTGCCCGGATTGTGTTCTCCTATCACGCGGCCGTTCTTTGGATCGAGCCGGACGATGAAGCCGATTTCCGGGTCGCCGTAATTCGTGCGCAATGCATGGCCGCCTCCGACCCAGGCGTAGAGCAAGGGCGGTTGGTCGGGGCGGGCGATGACGAGTGGATGCGCCGTCGTGAAATAGCCTGCCAGTTCGGTGTACCACAGGGCGCGACCTTTGCCGTCGAGAGCCAACACATACGAGTGGCGGTCGTCCGTGCCGTCCGGCAGCGAGACGATGTTGCTCGAGGAGTTGAGGCCCACAATCAGTTCCGAATTGCCATCCGCGTTGATGTCCAGGGTGTTCAGGCTCTTTGGCGTGGCGGCCGTCGGGAACGCCCACTTCAGCTCCTGTCCGTCGAGATCGAAGCAGTAGACACCACGCGGGTGGGCGAAGCTGCTGTGGAGGAAAGCCAGCAACTCCCGCTTCCCGTCACCATCCAAATCGGCAATGCCGGCGGCCTCCGTGCAACTGCGGGGGAGTTCGTAGTTGATCAGGGGGTGGGCTGAGCTCGGCAATTCGTTCTGGCGATTGGTCCGGACGTGAGTCGTGCCTGGGAATTCGTACTGGCGAATGGGCACGTTGCCTTCGTTCCTTGCCTGCAGGAAGACGTTTGTCCGGGCATTCCAGCTAACAAAGAGCTCATCCAAACGGTCCCGGTTAACATCCATCGGCGCGCTGAACACCAGGCAGTTGCCTCCCGCCTCCGGAACACTGAAAGGTCCGCCTCGACTGACGTCGCCTTCAGGGGTGACAACAAACCACTTCTTGCCTGCGTCGACCGGCACAAAGAAATCGGGAGTCTCATTGTCGTCCCAATGGCCAATCCGAGAAAGGCCCCCGGCTTCAAGAAAACCAGACTGCACAACGCGATCGATGACGAATCGCGGGCGCAGGAACCAGACACCGCTGACCAAAAGGACCACCGCCAGGGCTGCAAACGGCGCCAGAGTCCGCACCGGACGCGGGAGCCGACGCCAACCCTCGACGAAGCGGGTCTTCTGGGCGACAGGGCGCACGCCAAGAGGTCTCTCGCCCCGCTCGATCCGCTGCAGGTCTTCGAGAAAGTCCTGCATCGTCGCATAGCGATCCCGCGCTTCGCGGGCCATCGCGCACTCGATGACCAGCACCAACGGGTCCGGCGCGCGGGGATTCAGCGACTGAAGCGATGGCGGCGGGCCGGCCTTGATCTGGCCCAGAACAGCGGCGGAGGTCGGCCCCTTGTACGGAGGCTGGCCGGTGAGCATCTCGTAGAGGACCGCCCCCAGCGAGTAAATGTCGCAACGCGTGTCCTCGG